>NZ_CAKKMM010001042.1:0-1820 GCF_918698205.1 Microbacterium sp. Bi128
TCTCCGCCGGCGGCCGCGTCCTGGCCGTGGTGGCGCTGGGCACGGACCTCGTGGAGGCCCGGGAGCGGGCGTACGACGGCGTCGAGCTCGTCCAGCTGGACGGCAGCCAGTTCCGCACCGACATCGGCGGCAAGGCCGCCCGCGGCCAGATCCGGGTAGCCGGGCCGGGAACCGCGGCCGCGTCGAAAGCGAAGGCATGAACGTGACCGAATCCGCAGCGCCGACGCCCGGCACCCAGCCCGAGACCACGCCTGAGACCCCGCCTGAGACCACGCCTGAGACCCCGCCCAAGGGCGGGCTCGACACCGCCACGCAGGACCTGCCCGGCTGGCGGCACGTCTACTCCGGCAAGGTCCGCGACCTCTACGTCCCCGCGGACCCGGCCCTCGCGGAACGCTTCGGCCAGGATTGTGTCCTAGTGGTGGCCAGCGACCGGATCAGTGCGTTCGACCACGTACTGGCCAGCGAGATCCCGGACAAGGGCCGCATCCTGACCCAGCTGAGCCTGTGGTGGTTCGACCAGCTCGGCGTCGCGCACCACGTCCTCGCCTCCACGGCCGACGACGGTGTCCCCGCCGCCGTCGAGGGCCGGGCAATGATCTGCAAGAAGCTGGACATGTTCCCGGTCGAATGCATCGCCCGCGGCTACCTCACCGGCACCGGGCTCGCGGAGTACCGCGCGTCGGGCACAGTGTGCAGCATCCCGCTGCCCGCCGGCCTGGTTGACGGGTCACGGCTGCAGGAGGCGATCTTCACGCCGTCGGCCAAGGCCGAGGTGGGCGAGCACGACGAGAACATCACTTATGACGCCGTCGTCGGCCTCGTGGGTGCGGACGTCGCGGCGGACCTGAGCAGGCTGACCCTGGAGATCTATACCAAGGCCGAGGAAATCGCGCGCGGCCGCGGCATCATCCTGGCGGACACCAAGGTGGAGTTCGGCCTCGACGCGGCGACCGGCGTCATCACGCTCGGCGACGAGGTGCTGACCCCGGATTCCTCACGGTTTTGGGATGCGGCCACGTACCGGCCCGGCCAGGCGCAGCCGTCCTATGACAAGCAGTATGTGCGCGACTGGCTGACCTCGCCGGAGTCGGGCTGGGACAAGGCCTCGGACACGCCCCCGCCCGTCCTTCCGGCCGACGTTGTGGCGCGCACCCGCAGCCGCTACGTGGAGGCCTACGAGAAGCTCACCGGCCGGACGTTCGCCTAGCCGGGCCGTTCGCCCAGCCCGGTCCGGCCGGGGCTAGGCTTCCGCGGAAGCGGCCTCGGCCCGGCGCTGGGCGAGCTTGATCTCGAGCACGGCGTCCAGCGCCTGCTGGACCCGGTCCGAGGCGCCCGCCGCGCTGAACTCCTTCTGGGCTTCCTCGAGGTACACCAGCGCCTCCGCGGCCTCCCCGGCGGCCTTGAGCGCCTTCCCCAGGAGCAGGGAGACCTCGCCGGCCGTGTGCCGGGCCAGAGCCTCCCGCTCGGCATGGATCTCGCGCAGCTTCTGGACGGCGGCCACGATGTCGCCCGTGAGGTAGAGCCAGCGGGCCCGGATGAAGGCGACCTCCAGCTGGTCGGTCTTGTTGCCGCCGACAATCGACAGGGCCAGTTCGGCGCGCTCGATCGATGAGAGCGTCTCGGGTTCGACGATTCCCGAGGAGAGGCGGACGGCGGCGGAGGCCTTGTTGAACCGGGCCCACAGGTCGATGTCGTTGGCCGGGGAGAGCAGCCGGCCGGCCCGCTCGTGGTACTTGATCCCCTCGGGATAGTCGTGGCGCATGAAGGCCACGTTGCCGATCACCCAGGCCACCTCGCCGGCGAGCTGGGACATCGAG
>NZ_CAKKMM010001043.1:0-1818 GCF_918698205.1 Microbacterium sp. Bi128
CTGACACCGTCCGAACGCTCGCCCCGACAGGACTGGATGCGGCGCTCGAATTCGTTGGCGCCACCGCACTTCCCGCCACGCTGTCCCTCGTCCGCCCGGGCGGCACCGCCTGCTTCGTCGGAGCACTCAACGGGCAGTGGACCATCCCTGACTTCTCACCGTTCAGCATCCCCGCCGGCGTCCGACTCACCAGCTACTCCGGCACCGCCCAAGACCTCCCCACCACCGCGCTCGACCAGTACCTCAGAGCGATCGAAGCCGGGACACTCCAAATCACCATCGCCAGCACCCATCAAGGACTCGACGGTGTCGCAGCGGCCCACCACGCACTCACGACCGGTGGCCAGCCCGGCAAACACGTCATCGTCCTGGCTTGAGTCCTACAACCATGACATCAGCGTCCTACAGATCCCTGGGCCGCACCACACTCAGCATCTACGGCGCGAGCCACTCCACGCCGAAGAGCAAGTGGCCGAACGAACTCGCGGCAGGGCGGCGTCTGCTGCGACGCCGGCACGTCTCGAAACACAACAGTTGAACAAGACACCACAGCTCTTCCAGCGGGCGGCCATCCATGCGGAGTTGGTCCGTTAACAGGCGCCGCTCTGCGGTCGGCGTGCGTCGCTAGTTTCTGATGGCGAGGATGCTGGCGGCGGCTTCGAGAGAGGGGGGCGACGATCGCCGCCGCCCCCTTCCCGGTCCTCGCGTCCGGACCGCCGGTGCGCCGCCGCTGAGATGTCGGTCGCTAGGGGTGGACGGTGGGGAGGACGATCTGGCGCGGGTAGCGTCGTTCTTCCGCCTCGTCGACCAAGAAGGCGGCGAGGTTCTTCCGGCTGATCCTCGGTACTTTCATTCCCTTGTGGAATGAGGTGATCCCGGTCGTCGTGCCGACGGTACTGGTGTTGGACAGGGTGCCCGGTCGCACGATCTCCCACTGCAGGCTCGTGGCGGTGAGGATGTCCTCCATCCGCGACTTGTCGGCGTACATCCGGCCGAGTAGAGCCTTCATGAAGGTCCGGGCGACCGGATTCTGGAACTGTGCGCTGTCGCCAGTTCCGAACCCGGTCACCACGATCATTGGTTCCTTTCGCCCTGCCATTGCCTCAACGAGCGCGGACGCCGTGTCGCTGAACAGCGTCGTCGCACCGAGTTTCTTGGTGCCGAGGGTGACGAGGACGGCGTCCGCATCGACGGTCGCTTGGCGGACGTCGGCTACTGACGTGGCGGTGCCCTGTACAGCGGTCAGGTTCTCACCGACCGGCAGCGCGTCGATCGATCGCGACAGGGTTGTCACCCTGTGTCCGCGGGCCAGCGCGACGTGCACTGCCTCGAGTCCGACTCCTGCGGAGGCGCCGATGACCGTGATGTTCACGCTACGCGGCGGCGACGGCCGAGCGCACGGCCTCGGCTGGGGTGGTGGTCGGTCGTCCGATGAGCGTGCGGAGGTCATTACCTTCGACCAGGAGGTCGCCGCGGGCGAGTCCCTGATCCGAGTCCGCGAGGATCCCGGCGAAGGCCCCCGGGATGCCGAACGAAGTCAGCAGGGCCACGTACTCCGCGGCGGGGAGGTCGTTGTAGACGACAATGGTGCCGGTGACGGCCGTGATCTCCGCGGCGAAGTCGGTCAGCGTGAACGCGACGTCGCCGCCGAGCTCGTAGACCTTGCCCGCCTGGTCCTCGCCAAGTAGGACGGCCACGGCGGCCACGGCGAGGTCACGGCGGGTGGCTGCGTTGACCCGGCCGTTGCCGCCGCTGCCCACGAGCGCGCCCTGCGCGAGGGTTCCCTGGAGCTGGTCGGTCCAGTTCTCGAAGTAGTAG
>NZ_CAKKMM010001044.1:0-1816 GCF_918698205.1 Microbacterium sp. Bi128
GGGGCCGACGGGGATGCGGTTCCTGATCCGGTCGCGGATGCTGACGGAGGAGGAAGCTGTGGCGTTCGGGGTGGGGGTGTAGGTAGCGCCGAAGCGATGACCGATGGCCACATGCGTCTCGGTCGCGATCAGGTTTGTGGACGGGCCATGTGTTCTCGACCATCGCCGTGGACCGCGCCCCGGCGGTGCAACGCCGCGAGTGCGGCGGCACCGCCAGTGTCTGCGCCGCTTCCGCTCCCCTCCGGATGACGCATGACCGTCCGAGAAGCTGGTCTGAACGACCGCGGTGAGCGGTAGGCAAAGAGGCTCGCCGATCAGCCGACGGCTCGCGGTGTGCCTTGCCGCTATGAGAGGGAGGAGGGTTCCCCTGCCCCGGTGAGCAGCAGGTCGACAAGACTCTCTGCTTCTCGAGTGTCGAGCTTTCGGCCGCCGAAGATCCCACGCAGTTGCACCGTGCCCGTCAGAACCTGCATCAGCAGATCGAGGGATACAGCGGAACGCACCTCGCCTCGACTCCGGGCCCGCCCGATGATGACCTCGCCCTCCCTGAGCCGGTCGCGCCAGAATGCTTCCCGTGCAGCGGCACCGTCCGCCGTCGACGCTGTCATGGCTACACGGAGCAGCGCCCCACCGATCGGGGATGACAAGAACGAGTCCAGCGAGAGGGTCAACGCGACGAGGTCTCCCCGGAACGACCCGGTATCGGGTTGCGCCACACCACTCGTGGTCTGCTCCTGAGCCGTATCGAGAAGAAGGGCTTCCTTCGTCGTCCAACGACGGTAGATCGACGTTTCATGTACCCCTGCGCGGGCCGCGATAGCTGCGATCGTGACGTGTTCCGCGCCGGTCGCCAACAACTCAGCCGCCGCCGCCTCGAGGACCGCTCTGCGAACGCTCTCGCCTCGTCGTCGGGGCTGCCTTGGATCGGTCGTCATCCCCCCATTGTTGCGCAAGTCGAGTTGCGATACATCTGCCGGCCGGCGTAGCCTCAGCTCATCGCAAGTCCACTTGCGATACTGCCGTCAACGATCGGAGACCGACGTGTCCACGCTTCCCAACTGGCCCCATTCGTTCGAGCCGACTCGCGTGCCGGTCTTCGCGCACAACGAGATCGTCTCCACACGGTCAGCTGAAGACCTCTGGCCGATCCTGCTTCGTGCTGGTCAGTGGCCCGCCTGGTACACCCGCGCATCCCATGTGAAAGGGATTGCGGACGAGGAGGAGCTCTCTCTGGGCACAACTTTCAGCTGGAAGACCCTTGGGGTGCGCGTCACCACCACCGTCACGGAACTTGTCCCCTATCGGGCTCTCGCGTGGAGCGGGGTGGCGACCGGGTCGCGGGGCTACCACCGCTGGGACTTCCGACCCAGCGCCGATGGAGGCTGCACGATCATCACCGAAGAGGTGCAAGCAGGCCCCGTGCCCACCATGCTCGCCACGCGGCTTCGCTCGAACCTCACGACATTTCACCAGGAGTGGCTGGAATCGCTCGTGGCCCGAGTTTGATCCGAGGGTCTGCCCCGAAGGTCTCGACGGCGGCTGCGGGGAGGGTTGGATCCCGGGATCGCAGCATGTGCAGACATGCGTTCCTCCTCGTCCCAGTTTTGGCGGGTTGCCGGGCCCGCAGCCGACAGATTGTGGGACACGAATCGAAAGGAGTGGGACATCACGACCCAGCTCTCGCGCGTGGACGTGACGGATGCCGCGGCCGCGCTGCTGCGCGACCTGACGGCGAAGCACGGCCCGCTGATGTTCCACCAGTCGGGCGGCTGCTGCGACGGCAGCTCCCCCATGTGCTACCCGGTGGGGATGTTCC
>NZ_CAKKMM010001045.1:0-1812 GCF_918698205.1 Microbacterium sp. Bi128
GTTCGAAGCCGGTCCCGCCGATCTGCTCGGCCGTCGGGAAAAGCCGGTGGAGGCCGTCGTCGGGCACCAGGCTCGCGCTTCCGGCCGCGGAAAGCTGGACCAGGGCGGTCCGCGCGGCGGCCACGGTGATCTGTTGGCCGATCATCGCCCGGATCAGCAGTTCCTGCGGATCAACGGCGCCGGGCATCCGCATGCCCGGCGTGCGCGCCACCGCGGCGGCCAGCCGGGAGTCGGCCTCGAGGGCGGCATCGATGGCGACCGGATCGGCGTCCAGGTCTAGCAGCCGGCGGACCCTGCTCAGCAGGGCGGCCAGATCCCGGAGGTCGACGGCGCCGATGGTCAGCACGAGCGGACGCCCGGGCGCGCCGGCGTCGTAATCCACGCGGAAGCGGGCATCGCCGTGCGTCAGCCGCAGGGTCCGGGCGTAGGAAGTGGAGGTACCTTCCTCGATCCCGGGGATGGCGCGGACTGCCAAAAAATCAAAGACGCCCGGGTCGAACGGTTCGCGGTACGGAAGGTTGAGTGTGAGCGCTGTGGTCGCCGCGGGGGAGCGGTGATGCCTGGCTGTGGCCCGGAGCGCGGAAGGCGTCATCGCAAAGACCTCGCCGATGGTCTCGTTGAACTGGCGCACGCTGCTGAATCCGGCGGCGAAGGCGATGTCCGAGACTTTCATGGCTGTGGAGACCAGCAGGGTGCGGGCGGTCTGGGCGCGGCTCGCCCGCGCCAGGGACAGCGGGCCGGCGCCGAGTTCGTGGCTGAGGATCCGGTTGAGCTGGCGCGAGGAGTATCCGAGCCGGGCCGCGAGCCCCTCGACGCCGTCGCGGTTGATCACGCCGTCATTGATTAGCCGCATGGCCCGGCCGGCGATATCGGAGCGCACGTTCCAGGCCGGCGTACCCGGCACGGCCTCGGGCAGGCAGCGTTTGCACGCACGGTAGCCGGCGTCGTGCGCCGCGGCGGACGTTTCATAGAACGTGACATTGGCCGCCTTGGGCGTCCGCGCGGGGCACGAGGGCCGGCAATAGATGCCGGTGGTCCGGACAGCTGTGTAGAACTGCCCGTCGAATCGGGTGTCCCGGGCATCGATTGCACGGTAGCGCTGCCAGAAGTCCATCACCCCATCCTGCCAGCTTCGCGGAGCAGCTGCTAGCGGAATTCGGACACGGCCGTCCTCTCCTTCGGCGGTGTTTGTTAAAGTCTGAGCATGACTTCCAGCCCGCTTCCTGCCGAGTCCGGCGCGGCCGAGTCCGTCCGCGAGCTGCTCTCGGCCGATGCCCGGCACGTGGCGCCGCTGATCCTCGGCGCGGTGCTGACGCACGACGGGCCCGGCGGATCCGTCTCGGTTCGGATTACCGAAGTGGAGGCATACCTGGGCCCGCATGATTCGCACCACCCTGACCCCGGGGCCCACACCTTTCGCGGCCAAACGGCCCGCAACGCCCCGATGTTCGGGCCGGCCGGCCACCTCTACGTGTATTTCACGTACGGGATGCACCATTGCGCCAATATCGTGTGCGGGCCCGAGGGCGTGGCATCGGCGCTCCTGCTGCGGGCCGGCGAAGTGGTCGCGGGACATGAGCTGGCGAGGGCCAGGCGGCCGACGTCGAAATCGGATGTCGACCTCGCGAGCGGGCCTGCCCGGCTGGCCACCGCGCTGGGACTGACGACGGCGGACAGCGGGCGGGATGCCCTCGCGCCGCCGTTCCGGCTGGAACCGGCTGCGTACCCGCCGGAGGGGGTCGCCGCGGGCATCAGCTCCGGTCCGCGCGTGGGCGTCTCCGGCGACGGCGGCAGCCCCGAGTACCCCTGGCG
>NZ_CAKKMM010001046.1:0-1810 GCF_918698205.1 Microbacterium sp. Bi128
CTCGTAGATGGCGTAGGGCAGGTTGGCCGTGCCGAGGCCGCCGGAGGTGATGACGAAGGTGGCGTCGAAGTTCTGCACGATATAGATGGCCCCGAGCAGTCCACCGAGTTCCAGATACTGGCGCAGGTGCGGGAGGGTGAGATGGCGGAAAATTGCCCAGGGAGCGGCACCGTCCATCTGGGCAGCTTCAACGGTGTCCATGGGTCGGGACTGCAGGCCGGCGAGCAGGATGAGCATCATGAACGGGGTCCACTGCCAGACCAGCGAGACGATGATGGCCATCAGGGGTGCCGACGACAGCAGGTCCGGCTGCGGCGGGGCGTCGGAGCCGAAGAGCGACCAGATCCAGGTGAGGGAGCCATTGATCAGACCGTAAACCGGGTTGAGGATGGCGTGCTTCCAGATGAGCGCAGCCGCGACCGGAACGATGAGGAAGGGTGCGATCAGCAGAGTCCGGGCCAGGCCCCGGCCAATGAACTTCTTGTCCAGGAGCAGGGCCAGGCCGAGGCCGAGGACCAGGCTGACCAGGACCACCGAGACGGTCTCGACGATGGTGGTGAGGATTGCCTGGAGCATGTACGGGTCGGTGACCACCTGGATGTAGTTCTCGAACCCGGCGAATCCGGTCTTGTCCGGGCTCAGGCTGTTCCAGTTCATGAACGAAATGATCAGGGTCACCACGAATGGAAGCTGGGTGACGATGATGAGGAAGATCAGGGCCGGCAGCAGCGGTGCCCGCCGTGCCCAAGCCACTGCGCGTTCCCGCGCCCTGGCGTTCCTGGATGGTTTGGCTGTGCTGCTCCCTTGCCGGGAGACGCGCGCCGTTGCGGTAGTCATAATGTTCTCCTGCGGTTGGGTTGTTACTTCTTGTACTTGTCGCCGACTTTTTGTGCGGCTTCCTGGCCCTTGGCCACCGCATCGGCAACGGAGCCCTGGCCGGCGATGGCGGAGCTCACACCTTGGGACACCCGGGTGCCCAGGGCCGCGAACTCGGGAATACCGACGAACTGGATGCCGACCGCCGGCCGCGGCTGGACACCGGGGTTGGTCGGATCCGCGTTCTCAATGGCGAAGCGTTCGGCCTTGAAGAACGGCGCGGCCTGCTGGAACTCGGTGTTCTCGTACGTGGAAATGCGCTTACCGGACGGGACCTTGGACCAGCCGAGCTTGGACGCGACCAGTTCCTCGTACTTCTTCGAGCTGGCCCAGGCGATAAATTTGGCGGCAGCGTCCTGTTTCTTGGAGGCCGCCTGCATCGCCCAGGACCAGGTCCACAGCCAGCCGGAGGACTTGGTCTCTTTCACGGGCGCCTGGGCATAACCAATCTTTCCCTTCACGGGAGAGGCCTCGGCTTCCAGGGCACCGGCCGCGGAGGTGGCGTCGTACCACATGGCGACCTTGCTTTGACTCATGTTGTTCAGGCATTCGGTGAACCCGGCCTGGGCGGCGCCCGCTTCACCGTGCTCCCGCACCAGATTGGTGTAGAACTCCGTGGCTGCGGTGAATTCGGGGGCGTTGACCTTCGCATTCCAGTCCTTGTCGAACCAGGTCCCGCCGAAGGTGTTCACCACGGTGGTCAGTGGTGCGAAGACCTGGCCCCAGCCGGGCTGGCCGCGCAGGCAGATGCCCTTCATCCCTGGCGCCGCCCCGTCAGCCTTGGCGGCGAGGTCGGCGACCTGGTCCCAGGTCGGCTTCTCCGGCATGGTCAGCCCTTTGGCGTCGAAGATGTCCTTCCGGTACATCAGGAAGGAGGATTCCCCGTAGAAAGGTTCGCCGTAGAGTTTGCCGTCCGTGCCGGTCAACGACGCCG
>NZ_CAKKMM010001047.1:0-1808 GCF_918698205.1 Microbacterium sp. Bi128
CCCCGTACTGGATGACCGAGGCGCTGCCCGTCACGGACATCAGCCTCGAACAGATCCGTGCCGCCGCGGCCGACGCCGCCGCCGGAACCATGGCAGGCGCCGGCAACGGCGTGTGCGTGGGCCGGCCGGTGCAGGGCGCCCGCGTGGCCATCATCCCGCTGGCCGCGGACGGCACCGCACCCGGGAACGAGCCCGTCAGCGAGGCCGGAGTGAGCGGGGAGATCCTCGTCAGCGCCCCGCACGTGAAAGAAGCCTACGACCGGCTCTGGCTGACCCAGCGCGAGAGCGTCCGCACGGCCGGATGGCACCGCACCGGCGACGTGGGGCACCTCGACGCCGCCGGCCGGCTCTGGGTGGAAGGACGCCTCGTGCACGTCGTGACGGCCCCGGGCGCCGTGGTGACGCCGGTGGGCGCCGAGCAGGCCATCGAACGCCTGGACGACGTCGGGATGGCAGCCGTCGTCGGGGTCGGTCCGTCCGGGACCCAGGCTGTCGTCGCCGTCGTCGAAACAGTTCCGCCGGTCCGCCGGGCCGGTCCCGCCGCGCCGCAGCTGGCGGGCCGCGTGCGGGACGCCGCCCGCGCGGCAGGGGTCAGCGTCTCCGCCGTGCTCGCTGTCCCCTCCCAGCCGACCGACATCCGCCACAACGCCAAGATCGACCGGAGCCGCCTGGCCCGGTGGGCTTCGGCGGTGCTGGCCGGCGGCCGTCCGGGCACGCCATGAGGGTCCTCGTCACCGGCGCGAGCGGACTGCTCGGGCGGGAGGTGGCACGGCTGCTGGTGCGGCAGGGCCACGCCGTCAGCACGTTCCAGCGCCGCCCCTCCGGCGTCGACGGCGCCACGGACCTCCAAGGGTCCGTTGCGGACGAGGCCGCCGTGCGCCGCGCCGTCTCCGGCGCCGAGGGCGTCATCCACCTGGCCGCGAAGGTGTCCTTCACGGGCCGTGCCGCGGAGTTCGACGAGGTCAATGTCGAAGGCACGCGCCGCCTGCTCCGGGCCGCCCGCGAGGCCGGTGTGCGGGAGCTGGTGTTTGTTTCCTCCCCGTCCGTGGCCAATTCCGGGGCCGCCATCGCCGGGCTGGGCGCCGAGGCGGCGGACCCGGCCCGCGCGCACGGTGACTACTCCCGCACGAAGGCCGAGGCCGAACTGCTGGCGCTGGCCGCGGACTCGCCGGGTTTCCGGGTCACGGCGGTGCGCCCGCACATCGTCTGGGGCCCGGGTGACACCCAGCTGGTGGAACGGGTGCTGGAACGTGCCAGCCGCGGCCGCCTGCCGCTGCTCGACGCCGGTGCGGCCCTGATCGACACGACCTACGTGGACAACGCCGCTTCGGCCATCGTCGCCGCGCTTGACCGGATGGAGCACATCCACGGCCGGGCGCTCGTGGTCAGCAACGGCGAACCCCGCCCGGTTGGTGAGCTGCTGGCGGGCATTTGCGCCGCGGGCGGCGTCCCTGCGCCGTCGTGGACGGTGCCGGGCAGTCTCGCGCGGGCTGCGGGATCGGTGGTGGAGAAGGTGTGGTCCCGGTCCGGCCGGGCCGGGGAACCGCCGATGACCAGATTCCTCGCTGAGCAGCTCTCCACCGCCCACTGGTTCGACCAGCGCGAGACCCGTGAACTCCTCAACTGGGCCCCCGCCGTTTCGCTTGACGAGGGCCTGGCGAGGCTGGCCGGGCACTACGCCCGGACTCCCCCTACCAGCGCCCGTTCCGCGGCCGGGGCTGGCAGACGGGGCAGGTGTACGAGGACCGGTTCATGAACTGTTCCCGCAGGAGCCGGCTGACCCGGCCGGCGGCGGCGCAGCGCTTCTA
>NZ_CAKKMM010001048.1:0-1808 GCF_918698205.1 Microbacterium sp. Bi128
CTGGGAGACGCCGTTGAAGATGGCCACATGCTGATCGTGTTCGCCGATGTAGTAGCGCGTCTGGGTCCAGGCGTAGCCAAGCCAGAGTCCGACGGCCAGCAGCGCGACGATCGCGGCGGCAATGGATACGGTAAGCCACCGGCGCGGCCGTCCGGCGGGCCTGAAGTCGTCTGCCTCCTCGCGGTCCTGTTCGGACTTGTGCGTGAGGACCGTGGCCGCGCGCCGGGCCACGGTGCGTCCGGCGATGGAAGGAATGGACCCTGATTCCGCTGCTGCGGCGGCGGCCCCGACAAGTTCGTGCGGGCGCATGGAGAGTTCTTCCCGCAGGACTTCGGCCGAGAGGTGTTCGCCCAGATGCGGGTCGGTGGTGGTCTCGGGTTCCTTGCCCTCGGCGGCCTTCTGTGTGGCGGCGGCCGGCAATGTGCCGTCGGCCGGGGACCCTGGGGCCGGGTCGGCCGGCGGCCCCGAGGCTCCTGCCGCGGCGGCCAGCGCGGCGGGCCCGGTGTCCTGGGCGGAGTTGTCCTTCTTTACGGACTCGTTTACGGACTCGCCGGGGGTTTTCGCGGCACCAACGGTGCTCCCGGCCAGGGGTCCGGCCGGGGCGGCGGGCGCTGACGTCCCGGCGGCCGCTGCGGGCGCGGGCACGACGTCGACGGCGGCGGTCCGGACGTCATCGCGTGTCGGCTCGGCGATGTCGAGTACCACCACGGTCACGTTGTCCGGGGCGCCGGCCTCCAGCGTGAGTTCAACCAGCAGTTCGGCGCATTCGCCCAGGTCCTTCGTCTCCCGGACGGTGCGCTCCACGACGTGGCCGGCCACATAGTTCAGGCCGTCCGAGCAGAGCAGCCATCGTTCCCCGGCCTGGACTGCCAGTGTGTCAAGATCAAGCTCCGGGCTGGCATCGACGTCGCCCAGCACGCGCATGAGGACGTTCTTGTGCGGATGCGTTTCGGCCTCTTCGGGGCGGAGCCTGCCCTCATCGATGAGCCGCTGGACAAAGGTGTGGTCGACACTGACCTGTTCGAACTCGCCGTCGCGCAGCCGGTAGGCCCGGGAGTCGCCGATGTGGGCGAAGTGGAGCTTTCCTTCGGCGAGGAGCAGGGCCGTGACCGTGGTGCCCATCCCGGCGAGCTTGGGATTCATGTGCACCAGTTCGGACAGCAGGGAGTTGGCCGTCTGGATTTCGTCGGCGAGGACGGTCCCGGCGTCGCCGTCGTAGTCGTCATGGTCCAGGTGGATCATGTCCAGGACGGTCGCGGCGGAGGCGACGTCGCCGCCGGCATGGCCACCCATGCCGTCGGCAACGACGGCGAGGTGCCGGCCGACGTAGGCGGAGTCGTCATTCTTGGCGCGTATGCGGCCGACGTCTGACCGCGCGGCGTAGCGCATGATGAGCGGCCGCTTCGGGGCAGTTGGCTTGCCTTCGGCCCTGTCTGCGGGAAATTCCGGGGCAGCCACGGCTACGGCCTCAATTCGATGACCGTCTTGCCGATTCTCACGGGGACGCCCAGCTCCACCGGGAGGGCCCGGGTCAGCTGCTGGTCTGCCAGATATGTGCCATTAGTGGAGCCGAGGTCCTCGATGAACCAGCGGCTGCCCTGCGGGAACAGGCGGGCATGGCGGCCCGAGGCGTAGTCGTCCTCCAGGACCAGGGTGGCTTCCTGTGCCCGGCCAAGGAGGATCGGGCTCGCCGCGAGGGCGATGGTGGTGCCCTTCAACGGTCCCTCGGTCACGATCAGCTGGCGGGCCTGCTGTTTGACGGGGGCGGGCGGCGGTTCAGCAAGGGAAGGATTCTTGCGCACCTGGCG
>NZ_CAKKMM010001049.1:0-1807 GCF_918698205.1 Microbacterium sp. Bi128
AACGTCAAGAGCAATGCAGAGGACCCGTGGTCCTGTTAACCTGGCCTGGATGTAGGTGAAATCCAGCCGAACAGAACCACGGGTCCTCAATTTACGTGCGCGGGAACTGTCTCCTAGGGGAGCTGTACGGTCGCTTTGACCATGTTGTGGTCAGAGGGAATGGTACCGATGAAGTTCCCACTCGAATCGACATTGACCACGGTGCGCCACTCGACCACGCGCATCTTGGACGTGAAGATATAGTCCAGGTAGGTGCCGTTGCCCCATGAGTTGCGTGCATTTGCGAGACGGTTGAAAGCGTTGAAGCTGTCGTAGTTCGCACCCACCGTCTTCTCAGCTGTCGCCGTTCCGCTGGGCAGATCGGAGGCATACGTGTTGCCGAGCGGATCAATATATCCGGCTGCAGTCAGGACGTCGTAAGGGGCATTTGTCGGGGCTGTCCACTTGTGCGAGTTCAAGTCACCGGTCAAGAGCACGGGGAAGTTGCTGGGATTCCGCTTCTTGACTTCCGCTGTGATGGCTTGTGTCTGCCTCTTACGCAGGTCCTGGAGGTCAGTTCCGCCGCCGGGCTCCAGATGCGTGTCGCCGACAAAGAATTTCTTGTTTGTCGACTTTTGGGTGAAGATGCCCCAGGCCAAGTAGCGGGGGTTGTCTGTTGCCCGGATTACCGGAAGTGCCAGGGAACCCTGGCTGACCAGGGACACCTTGGAGGCATTGTAGAAAAGCTTCGTGCCCTGCGAGGCGCCCTTATCGGCGTACACGCAGGCAGTGGGTGTAGTGTCCTTCACGCAGTTATTGCGCTTGTTATTGGCCAGCTGGTAGTTGGCGCCGGCCGCCTGGAGCCGCTCTTGGAGATCCTCAAATTGGGAGACCCCACCGGGCCTTGAGTCATCCTTGAGCCACCCCTGGGAAGCTTCCTGTACGCCCATCACGTCTGGCATCTGCGCCTTGATATTAGCGACGACGGCGGCCCGGCGGCCGGCCCACGTCAGTTCATTGGCGGCTCCCGCGAAGCAGTTGGCACACTTCACGTTGTAGCTTGCAACCGTTAGTGGATTGACCACAGCGGCTATCACGAGTGCAGCCTTTGTTTTGGCGGTTATGGAGGCTGAATACGGGCTTAGATTCGTGGTGCCGTCTGCAGAGATGACCCTGACCCGAAAGTAATAGGTGGTGTTGCTTTTAAGTCCGCGCATCTCGGTGGAAGTGGTTGTGTACCGGTTGTAGGTCGAGTCCGAAAAGTCGACTTTGGCGGAGTACTGGACACGATATCTCGGCGCGCCGCTAACAGCGTTCCAGGAAAGGAAGACGGACGTGCTTGTTTGAGCGGGCGACTTGAGACCAGACGGGGCCGGAGTGGCGGCATTTGCACCGGGGGCGCCGAAAGGAAGGAGGAGTATTGCCATGATCAGAAAAGAGAGCGGACGAAGACGAAACGATGAGCCGCGACTGTTTGTTGGCATGCGAGACCTTATCAATGGGACGTTGGCACCAGAAAGGCACGAGACGGTGCGAGTAAATGCTGCGTTTAGGCGATGCAAGGTGCTGTGGGACACCATAGTCTGGCACGCGCTAATCCATCAGCACAACGCGCAAGGCCATACTGTGATTTAGCCCTCAATTTCTCACACCCTGCTCTTGGATGATAAGTGCTCTTTGGTCACTCGCGGGCCATATTGCGGAAAAACTGCGATTCACCTGCGGTTGGCCGAATCCCATTCTCCTTCCGTCTGCACAGCCTGGGACCGCACTACGGTAAGGTTGCTGATGGTCCAGACAGCGGGCATTAGAGACACTGAGGGACGGC
>NZ_CAKKMM010001050.1:0-1806 GCF_918698205.1 Microbacterium sp. Bi128
TATCCAGAGCGTGGACAAAGGCCAGGGTGAGGCCTGCCGCGCGCTGGGCATGAGCTACGCGAAGTCCATGGCCCTGGTGGTGGTTCCGCAAGGAGTCCGCCGGGTCCTGCCAGCGCTGGTGAACCAGTTCATCGCGATCGTCAAGGACTCCTCGCTGGTTTATTTCCTGGGCCTGCTGGTCACGGAACGCGAGCTCTTCCGCGTGGGCCAGGACGCCGCCGTGCTTTCCGGCAACCTCTCGCCCCTGGTCATGGCCGGCATCTTCTACCTGCTGATCACGGTTCCGCTGACCCATCTGGTCAATTACTTCGATAACCGCTTCCGCACCGGCCGACGCCGCCCCGCCGCACCCAGCAGCGGTCTCAAGGAAGTCAAAGAACTCGCCGCGGCTTCACCGCTGACCACCGGGAGCAACACATGAGCCTCGCCAGCAACACCGCAAGCAGCACCAACACCGCCAGCAATGCCAAAGAATCAGTCCCGGACATCGAGACGTTCCACGGCTCCAGCCTGGAACTGCAGAACCTGACCATGGCCTACGGCGACGTCGAGGTGCTCCGCAATGTCAGCCTCAACGTCGCCCCGGGCACCACCACCTGCATCATCGGGCCCTCCGGCTCCGGCAAATCCACTCTCCTGCGCGGCGTCAACCGGCTTCACGAACCCAAGAGCGGGGACGTGCTCCTGGCCGGCGAGAGCGCCCTGCAGGTCAAACCGGACCTCCTGCGCAGCCGCATCGGCATGGTGTTCCAGCACTTCAACCTCTTCCCGGACCACACCGCCCTCGAGAACGTGGCGCTGGCCCTCTGGAGCGTCAAGGGCATGCCCAAGGCCGAAGCCAGGGAACGCGCCCGGCGCCGCCTAGCCGAGGTCGGTCTTGCCGAACGCGCCGACCACCGCCCCCGCGACCTCTCCGGCGGACAGCAGCAGCGCGTCGCGATTGCCCGAGCCCTGGCCATGGAACCGGAAGTCATGCTCTTCGACGAGGCCACCAGCGCCCTGGACCCGGAACTGGTCAAGGGCGTGCTGAACCTCATGGCAGGCCTGGGCCGCCGCGGCATGACCATGCTGGTGGTCACGCACGAGATGGGTTTTGCCCGCAAAGTCGCCGACCAGGTTGTCTTCATGGACGAAGGCGAGGTCGTCGAGTCCGGCACGCCCGCCGACCTCTTCGACAACCCGCAAAGCGAACGCCTCCAGCGATTCCTCTCGGAAGTGCTCTGATGGAGACCCTGAAGGGAAACACCGCGGCAGCACCCATCCGCACCGCCGTCGTGGGGTTCGGCATCTCGGGCAAAGTCTTCCACGCACCGCTGATCGCGGCGGATGCCAACTACTCGCTGGACGTGATCGTCACGGCGGATCAGGACCGCGCCTCGGAGGCGGCAAGGCTCTACCCGGACACCCGGATCGTCCCGACGCCGGAGGACCTGTTTGCGCTGTCCGGTGACCTCGATCTGGTGGTCCTCGGAACGCCACCGCTGACCCACTTCGACCTCGCCGCAACGGCCATCGCCCATGGCCTCCACGTGGTGGTGGACAAACCGTTCGTCACCACGCCGGGCCAGGGGCAGGAGCTCATCTCCCGGGCGGCCGACGCCGGCGTGCAGCTCACGGTATTTCAGAACCGGCGCTGGGACGCCGATTTCCTGACGCTTCAGAAGCTTATCGGGGAAGGAGCGCTGGGCGAGGTCCGCAGCTTCGAGTCGCGCTTCGAATGGTGGCGGCCGGAGGGCTTCGGAAACTGGCGGGACACCGCCGCCGTGCCCGATGGCGGCGGCATCCTCAACGACCTCGGTGCCCACC
>NZ_CAKKMM010001051.1:0-1804 GCF_918698205.1 Microbacterium sp. Bi128
CCCCTCGAACCAGCTCCGACAGCCGATGCCCGAGCGCGAGACCGCTGATGTCGGGCGTGCGGGCGAGCCACTCCGCCTCAACGAGCTGCCGGATGACGCGATACCCCGTGGATCGTGGCATCCCGAGCCGTGTGCACACCTGCTGTGCGGTGACGCCGGCCCCGGCACGCGCGACCTCCTCCAGTACCGCGAGCGCGATCTCCACCGACTGTGTCTGGCGTCCACGGAAGTGCTCGCCCCATTCGGGACGCGCCGGCGGAGCCCCGGTGGTCATCCGGCCTCCTCACCCCACAGGTCCGAGGCGACGGTGTGGTCGTACTCCCCCAGCCGGGCACGCCCGTGCCGACGGCGCCGCAGGTGGGCGTACCACGCCACCGCGACACCCGCGACGAGCGGGAACACCACCAGTCCGACCCCATCACCGGATGCCACCTGCAGAACAGCGTCGGCGATGAGCACCGCCGTGATTCCGCCGCCGCCGGCGAACGCGACCACCGTCCAGACACGACGTTCCTCGCCGATGCGCCGCAGGAAGACCGGGAGGCAGAAGCACGCGATCGCGTACGAGAGATACAGCGCCATCGATCCGATGGCCGAGAACGCGCCCGACCACGTCGAAGAGGGCGAGTCCCCGAGGATGACCGTCACGGGAGCCGCGAGCACGAGCGGGATCGAGACCAGGATCGCGCGGCGCGGGGTCTGCGATATCCGGTCGATCACGCCGACCCATTCGTGCGTCGTGCGCTCGCGCCCGGTCAGGAAGATCAATCGACTCAACGCCGTCCACGAGGCGAGGGCGACAGGGAGGAAGCACAGCGCCAGCACCGCGTGGATGACGGGCGCCGCCCAGCCGCCCGCCAACGAGAAGGCGAACCACATGGCCGAGGGTCCCGACTCCGCCGAGGCCGCCGAAGGGTTCAGTCCCGCCCCGCCCACCACCACGAGCAAGTAGAGGCATCCCGAGAACAGCACCGACCACGACATCGCGCGCGGAACGCTCGCGAACGGTCGGGATGCCTCGGCGCCCAGGGCGGATGCGCTCTCCCAGCCGAGCATGGTTCCGGTCATGATCGCCGTCGCGAACACGATCTGGCTCGGTGTGACGCCCTCGAGCGAGAAGTGCTCGGGTGTCGGGACGCTGCCCCCCGCGAAGGCGACGAACAGCAGGATCACGAGCAGCAGGATCCCCGCCGCCTCGGCGATGAAGGTGAGGCGCGTGGAGACCTGTGCGCGGCGCGTCATGATGGCCACGATCACGGCGGCCACGAGCGCGAGCACCGCGAGCGATGCCAGGGGTGGCGCGTGCACGAGCGGCGGTGCGACGGCGGACACGAGATGCTCAGCGGTCTGTGCCGCGCCGAATCCCGCCAGGACGCCGTATCCGATGGCCAGCGCGCACATCACGGCGAGCGAGACGCGGGGTCCCGCCGCATGCGCGACGAACGTGTACAGCGAGCCCGAACCGGCGATGCGCGAACCGTACTGACCGAAGACCTGCGCGAGCGTCCATGACACGGCCATCGCCAGGAGAACGGCCAGCCACACGCCGCGACCGGCGATCTGCGCGGCGACGACAGTGCCGATCAGCGCGCCCGACGACGGTCCGATCGCCGCCACCGAATGCGCGAGGATATCGAGCCGTGAGATCCGCCGACGGGCGAGCCCCGTCAACGGCGACGAGTCGCCGACGGCGGGGATGCGGGGCGGGTTTCGCAGCGCGTCTTCGAGTGCCGACACCGCTCACCTCCTGAGCCCGGAGTGTAGGGACGTCGCCGCTCGCCCGTGTTACTCGCCCGTTTCCGGA
>NZ_CAKKMM010001052.1:0-1804 GCF_918698205.1 Microbacterium sp. Bi128
TCGTACGACGAGGTGTTCGACTACACCAAGCGTTTCACCGACGAAACCGATCTGGCCACCATGCTGTTCCCGCTCCCCGCCTGGGGCTTCGAGCGCATCCATCCCGCAGGCATGAGCGTGGACTTCGTGCGCCGCGTCCTCGACGCAATGCCAAGCATCGTCGCCATCAAGGCCGAACAGGGCTACCCTGGCATCCCCGGAGTCATGGAGATGTACCACCACTTCCGCGATGAAGTAGTGATCTCCTGCCCCATCGAGGCCGAAATAATCCCCCTCATGTCGGTCTTGGACGTCCAGTTCTCCGGCACCGCGAACACGAACTGGATGGGCGACTACTACCCCAAGGCCTTCGAGATGGCGCGCACCGGCAAGTGGGAAGAATCCATGAAGCGCTACTGGGAGGTCCAGCCGGCCCGGGCCGCCAATATCGCCGTTTCGTCCACTTCCACCCCCGGCACCAGCTCCATCAACCGCACCCAGTGGAAGTACCAGGAGTGGCTCTCCGGCTTCAACGGCGGCGCCCTGCGCCCGCCGGCAGTCAGGCTTCCCGACCGCTTCATGAAGCAGCTGCGCGCAAGCCTGGAAGCCTCGGGACTGCCCGTCACCGATTCCCCAGACTCCGAGTTTCTGCGCGGACGAATCAGCGCCTAAGCCCTGCGCGGCCTTGTGCCGGCGTTGGAGTGCCCCGTGGGCCACTGAACCGGCTGGCTGGTTCAGTGGTCCACGGGGCTTCTTTGCGTGTGGCAGACGGTGCCGCAGAAGATGCAGCACCCGAAACGAGGTTGGTGCCACGACAGCGACGCGCCGAAGTGGCTACGCAATCGCATGTTTGGGACACGCAAAGGGCCCCTTCCAGGGTTGAGTGTCGATTCGACATCCAACCCGTGGAAGAGGCCCTCAATCCCGAGTCAAGGCCGGGGGTGTGGGAGTGGCCCCCGATAGGAGTTAGGCGCTGGGGTTTGCGAAGAACTTATTGAGGCGATCGGTGGGCAGGTAGTCCTCCGGGGCGCCGGCAAGATCGGTTAGGTCATTGTGGTCCCACGAGGGATCCGCGAGCTTGGCGAGGTTGTCTCGGGAGACGATCACCGAGGGTTCAACGATCTGGTTGATCTTCGGCCCGTCGCCCTTCAGGATGCGCAGCGCCACGTCCGCCACTGCCTCACCGGTGCGCACAGACGGGGTCGTGGTGCCGAAAAACGGGTAGTCCTGCTTTGCCAGCGCCCAGGAGGAGAACCCGCGGCTCGATCCGTCGTCCGCGATCGGCGGCACGTCCATGCCCGATTCCTCAAAGGCGTTGCGGATGCCTACGCCCATCGTTCCGGCCTGGAGAACTGCGTCAACCCCTGCAGGGTTGGTCGCAAGGAACTTCTGGACCTCCGCCTGGGCCGTTGCCGGCTGGAAGAAGCCGGTGACCGACCCGGCTACCTTGATCTCCGGGCAGTTTTTCAGGACGGCAGCGATGCCCAGGTTCGCGAAGGTCGAGACAGGGATACCCGGGATGCCATCGACGCGCAGGACGTTGCCCTTGCCCCCGATTGACCTCAGCGTGCCGGCGGTAACCTGGGCGATCGCGAGCGGGGTGTTCCTCGTCACGCTGACGGCGTACTCGGAATCGATCGGCACCTGAGCGGCAACTAGCGGGATGCCGGCGTCATATGCGGCCTTGGCCAGGCCAACGGAGGGCTCCGGTGCGATGGGCGTGTAGATGATCACGTCCGGCTTGAGCGAGAGCGCCTCATTGAACTGCTGGAGCTGCAGGGGCACATTCGACGGGTCATCCGGGGCGAATTCGCCTACGATCTTG
>NZ_CAKKMM010001053.1:0-1804 GCF_918698205.1 Microbacterium sp. Bi128
CCACCGAACCCGGACGCCATCTCGGACACTCCCCCGGCCACGGGATTGATCGAGTTCGGGTGCGCGATCGTGACGGCCGACCAGACGGTCGGGGTGAGTAGCAGACCCACGACGAGCGCGACGCCGGTGACGAGCTGCGCGCGGTGACGCGACAGCAGGAGGGCGATCGCCCCGGCAGCCGCCGCGGCCTGCACGATCGAGACCGGGATGCTGTACCCGCCGGTGGCGAAGCCGATCGCCACCGCGGTCGCCGCCGCGACCCCGACGATCGCGACCGCGGGCCACACCTTTCCCCGGTGCCCGCTCCACGCCAGGGCGGTTGCGACGGCCAGCCCGAGAGGCACGGCGAGCGCCGCGGTGTAGAACTGGTGCATCCCGGCGACGACCGAGAACATCGCGGCGAAGGTCAGCGTCCACACCGTCAGCAGCACCGTGAGCGGACGCGGGAACCGCAGCACCCACAGCACGATCAGGGCGACCAGCGCGGCGGGGATCAGCCACGCGATCTGTCCCGCCAGCTGCGCGTTGAACAGACGCAGCACCCCGGGGTCGCCCGAGAACGGCGGCGTGAAGGACTCGTAGGCCGAGCTGTCCGCCGTGGCGCTGAACCGTCCGAGTCCGTTGTAGCCGAACACCATCTCCCACGGATCGTTGCCGACCGTGCTCCCGATGTAGGGCCGACTCCCCGACGGGATGAGGGCCACGATCGCCACCCACCACAGCGAGGCCGCCAGGCTCACCGCACCGGCGAGCGCGAGGTGCGCGAGCCGGCGCCCCCAGGACTGCGCCGTGCACAGGTAGGCCGCGGCGAGCGCGGGCCAGACCGCCCACGCTTCGAGCATGTAGAACTGGAACGACAGGCCGATCGCCGCGCCCGCGACCACCAGCCACCCGAGGCTCCGCGCCTGCACCGCCCGGACCGACGCCCACGCGGTGAGGGCGAGGCCCAGGACGAAGAAGGACTCCGGCTGGTTGGAGCGGGAGACCGCCACGAGGATCGGCGTCACCGCGACGATCGACCCGGCCAGCAGTCCCGCCCGGACGCCCGCGAGACGGCGGGCGGTCACGGCCGTGACGAGGGCGGCGGCTACAGCGGCGAGGGCGTTCGGCAGGATCACGGCCCACGCCGAGTACCCGAACACCTTCACCGCGAGCGCCGGGATCCAGAACGACCCCGGGATCTTGTCGAGGGTCACCGTGCCGGCCGGGTCCATCGCGCCGAAGAAGAAGTTCGACCACGATTGGCTCATCGACACCGCGATCGCGGCGTAGTAGTCCGACGGCGTCCCGTCCCACACCTGCCAGGCCGTGAGAACGAGGGCGAGCGCGGCGATCAGCGACAGGCCCCACGGCCACGCGCGTCTCCCCGGTCCCGTCCTCGTGGCGGGACGGGCGGGCCGGGCGGTCGGGGTCTGCGGGATGCTGAGCGTCGCGGTCACCGGCGCATCGTAGGCAGCCGATGACGAGCGGGCTCCGTGTGCAGCCTAGGGACGAGCTATGGATGCCGCGTCGCCGGCGCTCACGAGGCGCTGACGCTCACGCGCGGGGCGCTCGGCGCGGAGGGGGCGGCCATCTGGACGCCCACGCGCACCGTCTGCCCGGGGGCGAGCGAACCCGCCCACTCAGCACCGCGGCAGGTCACCGTCGACGAGCGGATGCCGCACTCCATGCCCCACGCGTTCGTGACGGCCGTGGCACCGGGCGACTCCCAGGACACCGTCCACGCCCCCACCGTTCCGGTCGCGGTGACCGTCATCTCGGCGACGTATCCCTCGGCCCACGTGCTCTGCGGGATCCAGGTGGC
>NZ_CAKKMM010001054.1:0-1803 GCF_918698205.1 Microbacterium sp. Bi128
GGCATGGAGTTCGACTACGACGAGCTCGTCATCGCCACCGGTTCCGCCCCCGCCGAGGCTCCGGTGGAAGGTGCCGCCCGCTGCCTGAGCTATTCCACGATCGACGACGCCGCCGGGCTGGGCGAGGCCGTCAAGGACGTCACCCGGGTCCTGGGCCGCCGCCCCCTGGGCATCCTGGTCGGCACGGGTTCGGCCGCCGGCCAGGCCGAGGCCGTGCTCCGGTCCCGCGGCGTCCGCCCGGTCCGCACCACCGTCCGTCCCGCCGCCGTCGTTCCCACCGCCGCCGGGTCCGCCCTGCCGGCGTCGGGCATCGTCTTCGAGGACGGCTCCAGCATGAACGGTGACCTCGTGATCCTCGCCGAGGAGCGCATCGCCCGCGACGAGCTGGCCGCCACGGCCGGGCTCGCGACCGCTGCCGGCGGCGGGATCGTCATCGGCCAGGATTTCCGCACCTCCGTGCCGGGCATCTGGGCGATCGGTGACGCGGCAGCCTACGACGGCGTCCGGCTGGGGCTGCTCGTGGCCTCCGGTTCCGCGGCGTCGGTGTGCGCTTCCCAGTTGCTTCAGGCCACCATAGGCCGGCCGCTGGCGGCCGCCGCCTGACGTGCCGGGGAGGCCCGGCCGGGGGGCATCCGGCGGGCACATTCCTATGGCAAGATGGTTCCCTGATAAGCCGCGCACCACGCGGCGCCGCCAGGGCCCGCAGGCCCACAAGGCCCGGGAAGGGACCGCCGCGTCCCAGGCCCGCCACGAAAGGGACCACCATGAGCCAAGAAGCCGCCACCGGGGGGACGCCCAACATCGCCTCCTACATCGACCACACCCTGCTCAAGCCGGAGGCCAGCGAGGCGGAGATCCTCAAGGTCTGCGCCGAGGCGGCGGAGTACCACTTCAAGTCGGTCTGCGTGAACCCGGTCTGGGTCAAGACCGTCAAGAAAGCGCTCAAGGGATCCGGCGTCCTGACGTGCTCCGTGGTGGGATTCCCGCTGGGCGCCACGCCGAGCGACGTCAAGGCCTTCGAGGCCCGCGGCGCGGTCCTGGACGGTGCCGAAGAAGTGGACATGGTCATCAACATCGCCGCGGCCCGTGCCAATGACAAGGGCGCGCTGGTGGACGACATCGCCGCCGTCGCGGCCGCCGTGCACGAGGGCGGAGCCATCCTGAAGGTCATCATCGAAACGGCGCTGCTGGGCGATGACCAGAAGGTGCTCGCCTGCGAGGCCGCAGTGGAAGCCGGGGCGGACTTCGTGAAGACCTCCACGGGCTTCAACGGCGGCGGGGCCACTGCCGAGGACGTCGCTCTCATGCGCCGCACCGTCGGCCCGGACCTGGGTGTCAAGGCCTCCGGCGGCGTGCGTTCCCTGGCCGATGCTCAGGCTATGATTGCTGCAGGTGCAACACGTATTGGCGCCAGCTCCGGTATCGCGATCGTCAAGGGTGAACAGGGTTCGTCCGCGTACTGACCGTGCCGGCACCGCCCACAGTTTTGAGCCCCCCGGGGCCGAGGAGGAACGAATGTCCAGCAACACCACCCCGTCCCGGCGCGTCGAGAACAGCCTCGGATCCAGCATCGCCCTGTTCGTGCCGATGATGGTCCTGTTCCTCGGTGCGATCTACTCGCTGTCCTTCCTGACGCTGGAAAACACCTGGCCGATGGCCGTCTGCCTGATTCTCTTCGCCGCCGCGTTCTGGATCCCGCAGACCCTGCTGGGCCGCTCGGATTCGGCCGGCGAAAACTAGGCCACTCCTGACCCTTAAATGACTGAAGCTCCGGTTCATCCGGAGCTTCAGTCATTTAACCGG
>NZ_CAKKMM010001055.1:0-1803 GCF_918698205.1 Microbacterium sp. Bi128
GGCGCCCGCCCAAACTGCGAGGTTGGTTGGGGGCGAGGACATGAGATTCCGGCCGTAAGGACACGGCGGACGACGGCGGGAGGTCCCGCCGTCGTCCGCAAGAGTTGCAGTCAGCGCTGTCCGGCTAGGAGGCGGGCTCCGTCTTTCCAGGGGCGAGACCGTAGAAGGGCGTGAAACGACTCCTGGCACCGGGGGAAATGTTGGAACGGACGATCGAAGCGCTCTCCAGCGCTGCCAGATGATATCTGACTGCGCCGCGCGAGGACGCGATGCCGTCGCTGATGTCAGCTACTTTGCTTGCCCCATGGCTTGCCAGGTAGTCGATGATTTTTGATCTGATCGGAGTGTTTCTCGCTCTTTTCGTCCGCTGAATGCGGTGCACGTCCATCGGGCTCTGGAGGTCAAAGTCAGCGGTCATTGGCCATGGCCTTTCATCCGGTGTGAGGGTAGGTTCGCAGGTTTGAAAATTTGGCCGAGCGGGATCCGGTCAGTGCATCGGAACACGCTCAAACTCCCTGCTATCTTCAGTGACCTGCGCATCCTGGGAGGCTTCCGGGCGTGACGCTTCGAGGAGGGACGTGGACTTGTCGTGGTTCCGGCCGATGACCGCGGTGGCGATGGCATTTCCCAAGATGTTGGTGGCGGTGCGTCCCATGTCCAGGAGTTGGTCGATCACCAGCAGGACACCAATTCCGGCGGCCGGGATGCCGAAGGCAGGGACCACGGCGGCTACGACGACGAGTGACCCGCGTGGAACGCCGGCCATGCCCTTGCTGCTGAGCAGGAGCATTGCGGTCATCGCGATCTGCTGGCCAAGGTCCATGTCGATGCCGTAGGCGTTGATCAGGAAGAGCGACGCGAAGGTCATGTACATCATGGAACCGTCCACGTTGAACGAGTAACCCAGGGGCAGCACGAAACCGGTGGTGCGCTTCTCGATGCCGAACTTGGTCAGGCCTTCAATGAGCTTGGGCAGGGCGGCTTCACTGCTGGAGGTGGCGAACGCGATGACCATGGGTTCGCGCACTATCCGTACCAGTCGGAAGGCGGCCCGTCCGAGGAAGGCGACGGCGACGCCGACCATGATGACCCACAGGGCCGAGAGAGACACATAGAACCCGCCGATGAACGACGCGTAGGTGGCAAACGCATCGAGACCTTGGGAGGTGAAGGCCGCTGCGATGCCGGCGAAAACGCCGACGGGTGCCGCCAGCATCACATACCCGGTGACCTTCAGCATGACGCCCATCAGTTCGTCGATGGCATCGGCTATGGAGGAGCGGCCCTTCTTCCGGAGGTTCAGCAGGGCGATGCCGAAGAGGGCGCCGAATACGAGGATCTGAAGGGGGTTGTTTTCGGTCAGTGCGGCGAAGACGCTCGTGGGGATGATGTGGGTGATGAACGCCTGGTAATCGAGGGGCTTCGTTTCCATCCCCGCGTCGCCTCCCGGCATCAGGTGGAGCCCGTCACCGACGTTGAGTACATGGGCCGTGATGAAGCCGAACGCGCCCACCAGGACGGAGGCGGTCAGGAACCAGATCATTGAGCGGCCAAAGAGCTTGCCCACCCCGGCGGATTTGGCTGCTCCTGCGATGCCGGAGACGAGGGTGGCGAAGATCAGCGGGGCAATGATCATTTTGATGAGGTTCAGGAACATGTGCGTCACGGTGTCGAGGACCGCCACGACGGATTCGCGTGTGTCCACCGGCAGCAGCCAGTGGAAGAGCAGACCGCTGAGGATTCCGAACAGGAGCGCTGCCAGGATCCACATCGTTGATTTGTTTTTCATAGTCAGTCCTTGGG
>NZ_CAKKMM010001056.1:0-1803 GCF_918698205.1 Microbacterium sp. Bi128
CCTGCAAGAAGGACCCTCATGCCGATGGTCTGGATCCGCGAAAAATCCCGCCGGTTCACGGCCGCAATCCTCGCCGTCGTGCTTACGGCCGGCCTCGGCGGCTGCGTCCCCGGGCCGAAACCGCCGGCGCCGGCGTCGCCCGATTCCGGCTACCGGTCCGTGCTCGAACAGTTCGGCAGGAGATTGCTCGACGAGGGCGCCCCGGCCGTCCTCATCCAGGTCCGCGTGGGCGGGGACGAGTGGTCCGCGGCCTACGGGGTCCGAAACCTGAACAGCCCGTCCCGGGCCGAGATAACGGACCCGGTGCACATCGGCGGGGTCACCAAGTCCATGGTGGCCGTCTGCGTGCTCAAACTGGCCGAGGAGGGCCGGCTGGAACTGGACGCGCCGGTCAGCACCTACCTGCCGGAGTTCAACAAGGTGATGCACCCGCCGGGACCGGTCACGGTCCGCCAGCTGCTGCAGCACCGCTCCGGCATGCCGTCGGTGGACGGGCCGTTGTTCGATCCGGCCACAGTGCGCGAAGCCCTGACCACCAAGGTGAGCCTGGCGGATCTGCTGGCCATGGCGGGGCGGATCTCCTGGCAGGCGAAGCTGGCCCAGGGATTTGAATACTCCAACTCGAATTACATTGCCCTGGCGCTGATCGTCGAGCGCCTCAGCGGCCGGCGGATCGGCGAGGTGATCAGCACCGACATCATCGAGCCGCTGGGTTTGAGTGAAACCTTGATGACGGCGGCCGGGCCGGCGCCGTCGTCCATGATCCACGGCTACATCGCGCTGGACCGCAAACAACTGGACGTCACCTATCCGGCCGCCCAGATCGACAACGCCGCGGGCGGCATGGTGTCCTCCGTGGCGGACGTGAATACGTTCTACCGCGCGCTGCTGCAGAACAAGCTGCTCAAGCCGGCGACGATCACGCAAATGGAGAGCCCGCTCTACGCCAGGTACGGACTCGGCGTGGTCCGCTGGAACGATCTGTGCACCAACGACTTCTACTACGGCCATCCCGGCGACGTGCCCGGCTACGGCACCATCACCATGACCAGCGCGGACGGAACCCGGCAGCTCACCATGGCCGTGGCCTACCCGCCGGAACCGCTCCCACGCGGGGACACCCACATTCTGCACCAAATGGAGTCCATCGCGGAGGACACCCTCAACGCCACGTGCATGACCGGGCCGACCGGGCCGCTCAACAATGCCGCAGGCAGCCCGGGCACTGCGACAATGGGCAGATGACAGCAATCATCCTCGTCTGGGACCCCGACGAATGGAACGATTGGACCTACCCGGCCGTGCTGGAAGAGGTCGCCGAAACCGGCCGGCACCTGGCCAGCTGGGACGTCGGGACCTCTCTCGACAGCGGAGCCGGCAACGCGGCCGGAAGCGCCGCCGGCACGGACGCGTGGCTGGTGCTCCAGGGCCGCCACGGACGCGGCCTGATCGGCCACGGCGTTATCGTCGCGGAACGGCCGGTTCCCCGCGTCGAGGCACCGGACTCCGCGAGCGCCGCCCGGACCGGCGTACCGGCCGACTCGCCGCCCGGCGCACCGCCCGGCGCACAAGGCGCGTCCCCGCTCTACCTCCAGGTGGACTTCGACGCCCTCCTGCCCGCCGGCGACCAGATCCCGACCGGGGTCCTCGCCGAGGCCGTGCCCGGCATCGACTGGGAAGCCCTTCACGGCCCCGCGCTGGCCGTCGACCCCGCCGTCGAGCCCCTGCTGCGCGGCCTCTGGGGTGAGTTTGGCCCGGTGCCGGCTGACCCCACGCAGACCGTGCCCCGCACCGTCCCGGCGG
>NZ_CAKKMM010001057.1:0-1802 GCF_918698205.1 Microbacterium sp. Bi128
TCACCATCGTCCTGTTCGCCCTCCTGGGCAGGCTGCGGGACGGCGAAGGCGGCCAGCATGCCGACGTCGACACCGCCCGCACCAGCCGCCCTCGCGGGCAGCAGATCCTCACGCTGGCACTGATCGCGGTGATGCTCGTGTGCACCCTGGGCTTCCACCTGCCGATCGGCTTTGTCGCACTCTCCGCCGGGCTCCTGCTGGCGCTGGTCAATATCAAAGAACACCAGACGTTCATCGGCGGTGTCTCCTGGTCCACCGTCCTGCTGGTAGCCGGCATGATCACCTATGTCTCCCTGCTCCAGCACGTTGGCGTCATCCACCCCCCCGCCGAGCAGGCTCTGGCACTGGGCGCACCGCTGCTGGTGGCGCTGGTCCTCTGCTATGTCATTGGCGTCGGCTCAGCCTTCGCCTCCTCCACGGCGTTGCTGACCGCGTTCATTCCCCTGGCCGGTCCGCTCCTGGCTACCAGCTCGCTGAGCGCATCAGGAACGGTCGCGGCGCTGGCTATAGCTGCCACGGTGGTGGATGTCTCGCCCTTCTCCACCGACGGTGCGCTGGTGGTCGCCAACGCCCGCGACAATGACAGGCAGCGAGTGTACCGGCAGCTGATGGCGTATGCCGGGGGAGTGGTGCTCGTAGCCCCGGCCCTCGCCTGGGTCCTGCTGGTTCCCACCGGCATCATGTAACCGAGCGGCCACCGGCGGTGCGGCTACCGATAGCCGGGCCGACCCCGCCGCATTGAATGAAGTCTTCGTTTGCGGCAAGTAACCACGCAGAAGGCCCGGACACACAGTGTCCGCCGGCACCAGACCGCAGTGGGGCGGCGAATGATGATCACCCGGATCATCGCCTATTCGCAACGCGCGCCGCCCCGCTGCCCTGACACGTCAACAGCGGCCGCATGGCACTAAGCATTCGCGATCATCCCGCCACAAGGAAACCGCCGGGACGGCATTTCGCGGCAGTGTTTCCCGGGATTGCCGGCAAGTGCCCTCCCGGTGACGGTAACGGGGAGCGGCAGGCCTACGTCCGCGGCCGGTTCCAGCGGTATTCGTTCTCCGGCCGCCCGGGGGCGCCGTAGCGGGCGGCGCGGGAGACCGTTCCGGCGTCGGCGAGGTATTCGAGGTAGCGCCGGGCGGTGACCCGGGACATCCCGAGCGCCTCCATGACCTCGCTGGCCGACACCGCCTCGGCCTGCTGCTTGATGTAGTCCTGGACGGATTCCAGCGTGGATACGGCCAGGCCCTTGGGCAGCGACAGCTCGGACGGGGCACGGAGGCTGGCGAAGGCCTGGTCCACATCGCTTTGGGACGCCCGGGCTCCGGCTTCCCCGGCCAGGGGTGCGGCCAGCTGCTCGCGGAACAGCCGGTAGCTGGCGAGCTTGTCCGCAAAGGTCGCGTAGGTGAACGGTTTGATCAGGTACTGGACCACGCCGGTGGCCACCGCGCTGCGGACAATGTTCAGTTCCCGCACCGCGGTGATGGCGATGATGTCCGCGAACAGTCCGGCCGCCCGCATCCGGCGTGCGATGTCCAGCCCGTGGAGGTCCGGGAGGTTCATGTCCAGCAGGACCAGCTCCACCGGATTGCCTGCCGCGGAGAATTCGGTGAGCAGGCGCAGGGCGGACTGGCCGTCGGGCGCGGAGCCCGCCAGGGTGAAACCGTCCAGCCTTTCTATGTAGGCGGCGTGCGCTGCGGCAGCGATGGGCTCGTCCTCGACGACGAGTACCCGGATCTCGCTCATGGTTGTCCCTCGGTAGTGACCGGCAGCGGAGTGACCGGCGGTGTTGTGACGGGCAGAGG
>NZ_CAKKMM010001058.1:0-1800 GCF_918698205.1 Microbacterium sp. Bi128
AAATCGAGGGTGCCGATCGTGCAGTTCTTCAAGGCGACCCGGGTGGCGGTGCAGGAGCCCAGATCCAGCTCGTTAATGATGCAGTCGCTGATCTGCACGTCCGTGAGCTTGGACCCGCGCAGGTTCACGTAGTCGAGTTTGCCGCCGTCGATCCGCACGGACTGCCAGCCGCTTTCATAGAGCTCCGCCGATCCCCAGCGGGGGTTGCCGATCTCGACATCCCGCAGGCTGGTCCGGGCCGCCATCAGCACCGGGGCGTACGTCTCGGCCAGGATGCAGTCACGGAAAGTCGCGCCCCGCAGCTGCGTCTCATTGAAGGACACTCCGGTGAATTCGCACTCGGCAAAGTCCGTACCGCCCAGGTCCAGACCGTCTGCCGACGCGCGGCTGTAGCGGACGCCGTCGTACCGAACACCCCGCCGGAACTCCGGGGCAGGGTCGTCCTGCAGATCCCCGGGACGGACCGGCGCGAGCCGGGGGGCGGTGACCTTGGGGGTTTTCTCCGCCGCGGTGCGCCGGACCATCACTGGCACTCGGCCTTGGCCGCGATGTCCGCCAGGTCTTTTGCAAGCGCCTTGCGGGTGATGCGCATCCCGAGCGGACCGAACACGGTGAGCATGATCCTGCTGAACCGGGTCGGTTTGATGACTTCGGCGCCAAAGGTCAGCGTAAGGTCGGTTCCCCCGCCGCGCTCCGCGAGCGCGAACCTGGTGGTGTAGTCGGCGCCGCCCTGGAGGGCCTTCACAGTGGTGCTGCCGGCCCGGCCGTTCGACGGCGCCTCGGACTGGGCAACCCACATCTCCACCGTTTCCGCGCGCCCCATCATGGTGCGGGTCTCCTTCCAGCGGGTACCCACGGCATAGGGTCCGTCGGTGAGCATCTGGATCGATTCGACGCCGGAGAGGGTCGCGGCAGATCCGGGAATGTCCGACACCACCGCCCAGACCGCGTCCGCCGGAGCATTGATGTGCTGCGTGAGAGTGGTCTTGTGGTCCATGACCTCGAGCCTAGCCCGCGGGCCGGGGGGATTTCATCCTTTCGCGAACCGCGCCGCCGCTGCCGCGGATGACGCTGCGGAGAATTGCCCCGCGAGACCCCTTGAATTAGTAAGCATGCTTTGTGTTAGGCTGATCGGACAGTATTTTCAACCGGAACGAAAGGTGGCCTACACCATGGGTGTCGGAGACAAGATTCAGAACGAAGCGGAGCACCTCGGCGGCAAGGCCAAGGAAACTGCCGGAAACGCCACTGGCAACGACCAGCTGCGCGCCGAGGGCCAGAAGGACCAGGTTGTAGCCGACGCGAAGAAGGTCGGCGAAAACGTCAAGGACGCCTTCAAGAAGGACTAGTCTTTAGGACGTTGGCGGCGCCGGATTTTCCTTTGGGGGATCTCCGGCGCCGCTTTTTTCGCCCGTGCAAGAATGGCCCCACAGCCGACGGAGGGGTCAGAATGGCACGGACACACGCAGGACGCGGCAAGCCCGCCGCCCGGGATCTCAGCAATACCGACCTAGGCCGGTCCGGCGCCGCCGCTGGCGGTTCGCCGGCGCTGCGCGGCTACCTGGCGACGCCGCAGGGCGAAGGGCCGTTCCCCGCGGTCCTGATGGTCCATGAGGCGTTTGGCCTGGACGACATCACCGTCCGCCACGCCGACCGGATGGCGGCGGCCGGCTACCTGACATTGGCCGTTGACCTGTACAGCGACGGCGGGGCGCGCCGCTGCCTCGTCGCCACCATGCGCGCGCTCTCCGCGGGCGAGGGCCGGGCCTTCACCGATCTGGCCGCCGCCCGGGACTGGCT
>NZ_CAKKMM010001059.1:0-1795 GCF_918698205.1 Microbacterium sp. Bi128
GTACGGATAGACTCCGACGCGCGGCCGGCTGGCCTCGGTCAGCCGCTCCGTCTCCCCCGCGGTGAGCCGCAGATCCGCGGCCGCGAGATTGTCCGCCAGCTGCGCGGTGGTGCGGGCGCCCAGGATCACCGAGGTGACCGCCGGCCGGTCCGCCAACCAGGCCAGCGCCACCTGGGAAGGGCTCACGCCGTGGCGCCCGGCGGTCTGCTCCACCTCGGCAATCACGTCCCAGGTGCGCGGATCGGCGTTGCGGGCCTCCCAGGCCTCCATCCCCCGTTTCGGGTTTTCGCCCAGACGGGTGGCCCCGGCCGGCGGCTGGTCGCGCTTGTACTTGCCGGACAGCCACCCGCCGCCCAGCGGCGACCATGGCAGCAGCCCGATCCCGGCGTCGAGTGCGGCCGGAACAATTTCCGACTCGATCTCACGGACCAGCAGGCTGTACTGCGGCTGAAGCGTCACCGGGGCACTCCAGCCATGTGCCTTCGCCACATGGACCGCCTTGGTCAACTGCCAGCCCAGGAAGTTGGAGAAGCCGTAGTAGGCGATTTTGCCGCTGGTGACGGCGTCGTGCAGGAACCGGAGGGTCTCCTCGAGGGGCGTAACAGGGTCCCACGCGTGCAGCTGGTAGAGATCGATCTGTTCTACGCCGAGCCGGCGCAGCGAGTCATCGAGTGCCCGGACAAGGTGCCGGCGGGAGGTTCCGACGTCGTTGGGGGCCTGGCCCATCGGGAAGCGGCCCTTCGTGGCCACCACCGCCCGGTCCCGGACCTCGGCCCGGTCCGCCAGCCACCGGCCGATGATTTCCTCCGACACCCCCGAGCTGTAGACGTCGGCGGTGTCGATGAAGTTGCCGCCCGCCGCGAAGTAGTCATCCAGGATCGCGCGGGATTGCTCCTCGGTGGCCTCGGCGCCAAAAGTCATGGTGCCCAGCGCATAGTTGGAGACGACGGCGCCGCTGTTGCCCAGGGTGCGGTATTGCATGGAGCTCCTCAAGTTGGGGTCAGTCTTCCGTGGGGGTGGTGCGCAGCGGGTGGTAGTTCCGCCAGGTGTGCTCCGGTGCGTAACCCAGCAGCCGTTTGGCCTTGTCGATCGAGAGCATGGTCTCGTGCTCGGCCAGGTCCTTGACCACTTTGACGTTCGGGAACACCTCGGCGGCCAGGCTGGCGCTGGAGCGGCTCATCACCGTGTCCTCGTTGGCGATGATGAACGCCTCGAACCCGGGCTTGCCGTGCTCCAGGGCTCGGGCCACGGCCTGGGCGCCGTCCCGGCCGTCAATGTAGCCCCAGAGATTCCACTTGCGCGCCCGCGCGTCGTGGTCGAAGGAGGGGAATTCCTCATAGTCCTCCGGGTCCATCACATTGGAGAACCGCAGGCCGGTGATGCTCAGGGCCGGGTCCCAGCGGGTCAGCTGGATGGCCATCTGCTCCTCAAGGTGTTTGACCAGGGAGTACGTGCTTTCCGGCCGGGCGGGGTAGTCCTCGTCCACCGGGATGTAGGGAGGGTCGACGTCGAAAGGCAGCCCCAGCACCGTCTCACTGGACGCGTAGACGATTTTCTTGATCCCGGCCCGCCGGGCAGCCTGGAACACGTTGTAGGTGGACTGCATGTTGTTCTCGAAGGTGGCGGCATCCGGGGCATGTCCCGGTGCGGGAATCGCGGCCAGGTGCACCACGGCGTCAAAGCCGGCATGGCGGTCCTCCAGGCCGAGGAACACGTCCACCACCTGGCCGTAGTTGCGCAGGTCCACCTCCGTGAAGCCCGGGCCGCGGACACCGGTGCGGTCCTGGTTGGTCAC
>NZ_CAKKMM010001060.1:0-1795 GCF_918698205.1 Microbacterium sp. Bi128
CGTCGGTTGGGGAGTTGCCGGACCTGAGGGATCGTTGGTTGGGGGATGCAGGAGGTGAGGGAGCGTCGGGTGGGTTAGAAGAGGCCGACCGGGTTGCCGGCGTCGTCGACGTCCATCCGCATCGCTGCCGGCACCTTGGGCAGGCCCGGCATGGTCATCACGGCGCCGGTGAGGGCCACGATGAAGCCCGCGCCGGTCTTGGGGATGAGATCCCGGACGTGGATGGTGAAGCCCTTGGGTGCGCCGAGGCGAGTGGCGTCGTCGGTGAAGGAGTACTGGGTCTTCGCCATGCACACCGGCATCCCGGACCAGCCGTTCTTCTCGATCTCGGCCAGCCGTTTCAGCGCGGGTACGGAGAAATCCACGCCGTCGGCGCCGTAGATCTCCTGCACGATGGTCCGGATCTTGTCCTCCACGGACATCTCCAGCGGATACAGGTGCCGGAAGCCGTGCGGGGCGTCGATCGCGGCCGCTACCTTCGCCGCGAGCTCGTCGCCGCCGTCGCCGCCACCGCCGCGGCCCCAGACATCGGCCACCGCGGCCTGGACACCCTCCGCGGCGCACCACTGAAGCAGCCAGTCCAGCTCCTCGGCGGTGTCCGTGGCGAATTTGTTGACCGCCACGACCGGGGTGATGCCGAACTTCTCGACGTTGCGGATGTGGCGCCGCAGATTGGCGACGCCGGCGGCCAGCGCCTCCACGTTGGGCTCCTTGAGCAGGTCTTTCGGCACGCCGCCGTGCATCTTGAGCGCCCGGACGGTGGCCACGAGGACGACGGCGGACGGGGCGACGTCGGCCATCCGCGCCTTGATGTCCATGTACTTTTCGGCGCCGAGGTCCGCGCCGAACCCCGCCTCGGTGATGACGATGTCCGCAAGGCGGCGGGCCGTCTGCGTGGCGATGAGGGAGTTGCAGCCGTGGGCGATGTTGGCGAAGGGCCCGCCGTGCCCCAGCGCCGGGGTACCGGCGATGGTCTGCACGAGGTTGGGTTTGATCGCGTCCTTGAGCAGCATGGTCAGGGCGCCCTGGACGCCGAGGTCGGCCACGGTCACTGGCCGGCGGTCGTAGGTGTAGCCGAACGTGATCCGGCCGAGCCGGTCGCGCAGATCGTTCAGGTCCGTGGCGAGGCAGAACACGGCCATGATCTCCGAGGCCACGGTGATGTCGAAGCCGTCCTGCCGCGGCGTGCCCTGGGCGGGCCCGCCGAGGCCGATCACGACCTCCCGGAGGGACCGGTCGTTCATGTCCAGGACGCGCTTGAACGTCATCCGGCGCGGATCGATGTTGAGTTCGTTGCCCTGGAAGATGTGGTTGTCCACGAGGGCCATGAGGGCGTTGTTCGCGGATGTGATGGCGTGGAAATCGCCCGTGAAGTGCAGGTTGATCTGGTCCATCGGCAGCACCTGGGAGTAGCCGCCGCCGGTCGCGCCGCCCTTCATGCCCAGGATGGGGCCGAGCGAGGGCTCGCGCAGCGCGATCATCACTTTGTGCCCGGCCCGGGCCAGGGAATCCGCGAGCCCCACCGTCGTGGTGGACTTGCCTTCGCCGGCGGGGGTGGGCGACATCGCGGAGACCAGCACCACCTTGCCGGGCGCGCGCACGGGGGTGCCCGCCGGAACGGTCAGCTTCGCCGGGTCGATCTTGGCCTTGTAGGGTCCGTAGAATTCCAGCGCGTCCGGGGTGATGCCGGCGGCCGCCGCAATCTCCCCGATCGGCTTCATGACTGCCCGCTGGGCAATTTCCAGGTCGCTGGGGACGTTGTTCCCGGCAGTGGTGGTCTCAGACATCGTTGTCC
>NZ_CAKKMM010001061.1:0-1794 GCF_918698205.1 Microbacterium sp. Bi128
GTGATGACGATCCCGGCGAACAGTTTGCTGTAGCCGCGCTGGGCCGGGGCGCTGAGCTCCAAGGCGGCCAGCTTGGGCAGGATGTGGGCCGGGAATTCGGCCTTGTTCCACCAGTCCGTGGCGAACGGGGCGACCTCGGCGGCCAGGAACTCGCGCAGCTGCGCCAGCTTGGCCCGCTCCGCCGTGCTGAGCAGGGCTTCGTAGTCGAAGAAGTCCGCCGTGGGCAGCCCCGCCACAGAGGGTGCGGCCACTGTCGGTGCGGCCAGGGCCGCCGTGGCGGCCGGCCCTGTCGCGGTCACTTCGGCAGCGGCCATCTCAGACCCGGTCATTTCGGGCCCATGCGGATGGCACCGTCGAGGCGGATTGTCTCGCCGTTGAGCATGGCGTTCTCCACAATGTGCGCGGCGAGGTTGGCGTATTCGGCCGGGCGGCCCAGCCGTGAGGGGTGCGGCACCTGCTGGCCCAGGGAGTCCTGTGCCTCCTGGGGCAGGCCGGCCATCATGGGAGTCTCGAAGATGCCCGGCGCGATGGTGACCACCCGGATCAGCGAGCGCGCGAGTTCACGGGCAATCGGCAGCGTCATGGCGGCGACGGCACCCTTGGAGGCGGCGTAGGCGGGCTGGCCGATCTGCCCGTCGAACGCAGCAACGGAGGCGGTGTTGATGATGACGCCACGTTCGGGGCCGCCGAGTTCCGTGGCGGCGGGCTCGGTGGCTGCCATGGCGGCCGCGGCGAGGCGGATCACGTTGAAGGTGCCCACGAGGTTGATCTGGATGACGCGGTTGAAGGCCTCCAGCGGAAGGACGCCGCCGCGGCCCAGGACCTTGCCGGGGGTGGCGATCCCCGCGCAGTTGACCACGATGCGCAGCGGGCCCAATGCTGAGGCGGCGTCGACGGCGGCCTGCACCTGCGCCTCGTCCGTGACGTCGGACGGGACAAAGACGGCCCTGCGGCCGCCTCCGGCAGCAGCTTCTCCAGCGCCGGCAGCGGCGGATGCGGTCAGTTCGGCGGCAAAGGCGTCCCCGGCGGAACCCGGCAGGTCCACGAGGACCACCGACGCGCCGGCGTCGAACAGGCGCCTGGCCGTGGCCGCTCCGAGACCGGAGGCCCCGCCCGTGATCAGCGCGACAGTACCCTTGATGTCCATCCATCCTCCTTGATGTGGAACCGAACCCCGGCGGCGAAGCCTCGACGCGGGCGGCGCCTGCAGAGGCGGCCCGCGGGGAACATTAGTTAGTGAATGTTAACTGGAATGCGGCCAATGCGCACCTTTGGGCCGCACACGCCGAGCGCGCAGTCACAGTCGCGGGCCGGACGGGCTCCCGCGATTACGCTTGAGCCATGACCCGAGCCGACGCCTCCGCCCCCAACTGGTCCTTCCGTGCGGACGAGGCCGCCCGCTCAGTGACCAGGCTCTTCGGGCAGCAGCTCTTCTTCCTCCCCGGGACCCACATCGCCGCGATCCTCCGGCCCTCGGGCCGGCTGAAGAACCTGTCCCGGCCCTGGCACTACTGGTGGCAGGCACACTACCTGGACTGCCTCGTGGACGCCGGCCGCCGGGAACTGGGGCCCCCCGGGCATCCGGGAGCCAAGTTCGACGGCGAGAACCGGCCCAGCGCCGGCCGGCTCGCCTCCCGGCTCGTCACAGGCATCCGGCTGCGCAATTTCCTCACCGTGGTCAACAACTACTACGACGACATGGCCTGGCTGGCCCTTGCCACGCTCCGGCTGGACAAGCTCGCCGAGGACACCCGCAAACACACCGGCCGGGAGCGCAACGCCAAGGTCCTGCAA
>NZ_CAKKMM010001062.1:0-1793 GCF_918698205.1 Microbacterium sp. Bi128
GCGCGATGTCGCGTCAGGCCTGGCGCAGCCCCTCTTCGAGCGCGACCCACGCGAGCATCGCGCACTTCACCCGCGCGGTGTACTTCGAGACGCCCGAGAGCGCGGCGGCGTCGGCGAACGTCTCCTCGTCGAGGGGGATCTTTCCGCGAGAGCGCAGGGCCTCGCGGAACTTCCCGATCAACGCCTCGGCGTCGGCCTTCGGCATCCCGTCGTCGCCGCCGTCTTCGCGGAGAAGGGCGACGAGCATGGATGCCGAGGCCTGCGAGATCGAGCAGCCCGCACCCTCCCAGCTGACGGATGCCACGCGGTCGCCGTCGACGTCGACCCGCAGCGTGATCTCGTCGCCGCAGACCGGGTTGCGCTGGTGCACGGTGGCGCTGTGCGTGCCTGGGTCGACGAGGCCGAAGCCGCGGCGGTTCTTGGAGTGGTCGAGGATCAGTTCCTGGTACAGCGACTCGAGCCCGCTCATGCGCGCACCCCCGTGGTGGTTCCCGTCGTCGCCACGCCGAAGAAGCCGCGGATGCCCGACACGGCGTCGAGGAACGTGTCGACCTCGGCTTCGGTCGTGTGGATGGCCGCGCTCGCACGGACGGATGCCGTCATGCCGAAACGCCGGTGCAGCGGTTGCGCGCAGTGGTGCCCGACCCGGACGGCGACCCCGCGGGAATCGAGGAACTGACCCGCATCGTGCGCGTGCACCCCCTCGACCTCGAACGCCTGCAGGGCGACGCGCGGGGCGGCATCCGTGTCTCCGAGCAGACGGATGCCGTCGATCGACCGCAGCCCCTCGCGCAGGCGCCGCTCGAGTGCGGCCTCGTGCGCGTGGGCGGCGTCGAGGTCGAGCCCGCCGAGCCAACGCACGGCCGCGGCGAGAGCCACGGCCTGCGACACCGGCTGCGTGCCGGCCTCGAAGCGCTGCGGTGGGGGGAGGTATTCGGCCCGGTCGAGCGTGACGGTCGTGATCATCGAGCCGCCGGTGGTGAACGGCGGGAGGTCGGAGAGCACCTCGTCGCGGCCCCACAGCCCGCCGATCGCGTACGGCCCGAAGATCTTGTGTCCCGAGAACACGGCGAGGTCGACGCCGGTCTGTGGGAGATCCAGCGCCAGGTGCGGCGCCGACTGGCAGGCGTCGAGAACGGTCAGTGCGCCGACGCTGCGGGCCAGGGCGACGAGCTCGGCGACCGGGTTCACGATGCCGAGCACATTCGAGACGTGCGGGAAGGCGACGACCTTCGTGCGTTCGCCGATGAGGTCGGCCGCGGCGGTCATGTCGAGCGTGCCGTCGTCGTGGACGGGGATGTGGCGCAGCCGAGCGCCGGTGCGGGCCGCAAGCTCTTGCCACGGGATGAGGTTCGCGTGGTGCTCGGCCTCGGTCACGACGATCTCGTCGCCCGCGCTCAGACGCCCGGCGTAGCCCAGCGAGCCCGCGACGAGGTTGAGGCCGGCGGTGGCACCGCTCGTCCAGACGAGCTGCTCGGGCTCGCCGCCGACGAAGCCCGCGACGGTGGCGCGCGCGTCCTCGAACAGCTCCGTCGCCTCGGCCGCGAGGAAGTGCGCACCGCGGTGCACGGCGGCGTTCGCGTGCTCGAGGAAGTCGCGCTCGGCGTCGAGCACCGCGCGCGGCTTCTGGCTCGTGGCGGCCGAATCGAGGTAGACGAGGGGGCGGCCGTCGACCTCGGTGCCGAGGATCGGGAACTCGGCCCGCACGGCGGCCACGTCGAAGGGGAGGGTCACCCCTCCAGGCTACGCCGCACCGCCTGCCCGGGCATCGGGGGTGCGGCGTAGCCTGGAGG
>NZ_CAKKMM010001063.1:0-1792 GCF_918698205.1 Microbacterium sp. Bi128
GCCCGGGCCAGCGGCGCCTTGGGCCTCCGGCACGGAGTATGGTTCCTGCTGGCCAACCCCGACATGGCCCAAGTTCCGGCCGCCGACGTTGTGGACCGGCAGTTGCGCTCCATGACACCGGAGGAAAAGACCGCCGCCACGATCATTGCCATGGCCGGACCGCTATCCCTGTCCCAGATTCTGCGGATCAGTGGTCCCAAGGCCGTTGATGCCCTGGACACCGCGGGCATCATTGCCGTCTCCACGGGTCATGACCGGCTGGTTCGGGCGGCCAGCCCGATCCTTGGCGAGATTATCCGCCAGCGGGTCCCGGCCGGCCGCAGTTCGGCCCTGCGTTCGAGCGTGTTGTCGCTTCCGTCGGCACGGGCCGCCGCGCCGGGAGCGGCCCTCAACCGGCTGCGCTGGTCCATGGACTGCGGCGTAGAGATCCCTCCGATCCAGCTCCTGCAGGCCGCTGTCGCCGCGAACACGGACCTGGACCCTGCGACCGCGTCCCGGGTGGCTGGCGCCATCCGGGACGCCCGGTTCCTCCCCGAGGCCCGGATCCAGTTGGCTTATTCGCACTTCATCGCGGGGCGCACCGAGGCCGCTGTGGCGTGTCTGGGGGCCGCACAGCCGGTGCCCTCCGGACGGCCGTCCTACCTGGCTGCCCTCCTCGCAGCCCGGCTCGGGTCCGCAACGCCGGCCCGGCAACAGCAAGCCGACGCCGGGACGCACAGCCCGGCCTTTGGACTGTCCATGGAACCAGAGCTCCTGGAATCGCGGGCCCGGGATTCACTGTCTGCGGATTTCGCAACGTGCACCGACCTTTCCGGGCGCGCTCCGGCGGGACGGCCGTCGGACGTGACAGCTGCCGGGGGACTGGCCACAGAGCTTCTGAGTCACTCGTGGGACGGCAAGTTCATGGCAGTTGGAACCGTGCTGCGCGAACTCATCGCCGCGGCCGGCGCCTATCCCGAAATCCGGGTCCCGGCAGTTTCCCTCCTCGCCGAACTCTTGACCGCCCAAGGTCAACTCCGCGCAGGGCTGCGATTGGACGGAGAGGCATGGGGCGGCGCCCGAACCGCAAGCCTGGAACTTCCCTTGGTCTACGAGGACCTCGTGGTGCGCCACTGCCTGAATCTGATCTGGGCAGGCGACTGGGACCGGCTCGGAAATGTCCTGGACGATTACGCGGCCCGTGAGCCTGGGCGTCTGCTGTACAGCGGCGGCATGCTGCACCTCATGCGGGGCTATTCGCGGTTGCGCCAGGGCAGGATGCGTGAAAGCTTGGCCGAACTTCGGCTGAGTGTCGAAGAGCTTACTATCGCCGACCCGTTAGGTCTGTTGCCGTTTGCGCGCGCCGTTGCGGCCTACGCCGCAGGCGCCGTCGGACGCCACCATGAGGCCAGCCAGCATGTGCTGGCCTACCGGCTCTCGGAGTACCGGGAGCCGAAAACCCTTCACCTGCTGGCAGAGGCGTACTGCCGGGCGGCTGAACCCGGAGAAGGGCCCGGAGGGAGCGGTGCAGGAGCTTTGGCGCGGCTGGCGGACGAGGCCCTGCACGAGAGCCTGCGGGGCGTTGAAACCGATATCAGGCGGCTCGCGCTCCGCGGCGGTGACACCTCGGGCGCCGAAGCCCTCGCCCTCAGCAGCGGCGCAGTCGACGGCCCGGAAGCCAGGCTGGTGGAGTCCTACGCGCGAGCGGTGTCGGCGTCCGATGCGTCCGACCTCATTGGCATCAGCGACGACGCGCTCAATGCAGGGCACGGGCTCCTTGCCCTTGAGGCCGCCCAGCAGGCCGAGCGGATCC
>NZ_CAKKMM010001064.1:0-1791 GCF_918698205.1 Microbacterium sp. Bi128
GTCTTAGACTGGGAACCGGATTCGACCGAACTGGAGACCGCATGCGCAGCATCATCGACGAGCTGACCACCGCCCTGGGCGCGGCGAAAATTGCCGTGGACGCGACCACCCTGGCCGCCTATGCCGTGGACCAGGCTCCCGTCCTGGATTATCAGCTCCCGCAGGCGGTGGTCCGCGCCGAATCGGTGGCCGACGTGCAGGCTACTGTGCGTGCCTGCGCCGACCTTGGCGTCGCGCTTGTGGCGCGCGGGGCCGGTACCGGGGTCTCCGGGGGCGCCCACGCGAGCGCGGGCTGCGTGGTGCTCACGCTCGAGGGGATGAACCGCATCCTGGACCTCAACCCGGACGACGAGACCGCCGTCGTGGAACCCGGCGTCATTAACGCCGACCTGAATGCGGCCGCCGCCGTGCACGGGCTCATGTATGCCCCGGATCCTGCAAGTTTCAAGATGTCCACCATCGGCGGCAACGTGGCCACCAACGCCGGCGGGCTGCGCTGCGCGAAGTACGGGGTGACCCGCGACTCTGTCCTGGCGCTCGACGTCGTCCTCGCGGACGGCTCCCTCATCCATACCGGCCACCAGACCTTCAAGGGCGTCGCCGGCTATGACCTCACCGGGCTGTTCGTCGGCTCGGAGGGGACCCTGGGGATCGTGGTCGGTGTCACCGTACGGCTGAAGTACCTGCCGCGCGACGTTCACACCATCGCCGCCTTCTACCCGGACTTCCGCAGCGCCGCGGCCGGGGTCCTAGCCGTGGGCAGGGCCCGCGTACAGCCGGCCATCATGGAACTGCTCGACGGCGGATCGCTCGCCCAACTCGATGACCTCCACGGCTCGGACCTGGCCGCTCGCGGGGCATCCCTGCTGCTGATCCAGACCGACGGCTTCGGCGCGGCGGCGGAAGCCGCGGCCATCCGCCCGGTCCTGGTGGCGGGAGGAGCGGTGGTGACCATGGAGGCCAACGCGGAGGCAGAGGAGCTTGTCGAACTGCGCCGCAACAGCCGAGGGACCGAGGTGGACGACGAATACCGGGTGGGCGAGGACGTGGCCGTGCCGCGTTCGCGGCTCGTGGATTACGTCGCCGAACTTGAGTCCATGGCGGCGGAGCACCGGGTGCAGCTCAAAGTCGTGGCACACGCCGGTGACGGCAACCTGCACCCCACCTTCTGGGTCGACCGGGTGGACAATGCCGTGGACCCCGATGCCATGGCCCGCCTGGGCGCTGCCCTGGACCGGTCGATTGCCGTGGCCCTGGCCATGGGCGGCACGATCACCGGCGAACACGGGATCGGGCAGTACAAGCTGCGCTGGCTTGGCCTGGAGCAGAAGGAACCCGTGCGTGAGCTGCAGCGCCGGATCAAGGAACTCTTCGATCCGGCCGGAATCCTGAACCCCGGCAAGGCGATTTAGCTCAAGGCGATTTAGCCCGGGCGTGCCACAACATGCCCGGCGCGCGGCTTAGTCGTCGGAGTCGGGGTATTCGTCCACTGGGTCGTCGGCGCCGTAGCGTGATTCCTCGGTCTCCACCTCAAGGATCTTGAGCAACCCCGTATCCGGGTTGAGCATGATCGCGGCCTCGTCCCGGCGGTGGCGGAGTTCGTTGTCGATGTAGGACTGGACGGCCTCCGCCAGGGGGATGTGCCGGTTCTCCTTCTCGGACATGTACCAGCGGTGCTCCAGGACCTCGTGCACCGCCTCGGCCGGCTCGAGCTTACCGGAGAGGTCGCGGGGGATGGCCCGGACGATCGGTTCGAAGATCTGGCTGACCCACAGGTGCGCGCTGTATTCC
>NZ_CAKKMM010001065.1:0-1789 GCF_918698205.1 Microbacterium sp. Bi128
GCGGGAACCGGCACAGGGCAACGTTCAGGGCGGCGTTCCGGAGCGCCGCGAGGTCACCGTCCGCCGGGCCCCGAAATATGTGCCCTTCCTGATCCTGGGCGGGCTCCTGGGCGTGGCCGTCGCGGCCATCATCGCCTACGCCCTGCCCGGTGACCCGAGCTTCGACCGTTCCTCGGTCTTCGGCTTCTTCATGGTCCTCTGCGCGGCCGGCGGCGTCATCCTGGGTGCCGCTATCGCCCTGGTCCTGGACCGGCGGAGCGTCCGCCGCGCCGAGCACGCCGTCGTCGAATCCGCACCTGACGCCGACGACGACGAGGGCCGCGACGGGAACCTCCGCTGAAGGGCGTCAGGTCATAAACCGGCTGCCGGAAAAGTCTTAGCGCACATCGTGAGATAATCGACCAGTGGCACGCGGCGATGGAAAACTTTCTCATGATCTTCTCCCAGGCGAAAAAGGCCCTCAGGACGCATGCGGCGTCTTCGGGGTCTGGGCACCCGGTGAAGAAGTAGCAAAACTCACCTACTACGGGCTGTATGCACTGCAGCACCGCGGTCAGGAGTCGGCTGGCATAGCAACCAGCGACGGCAAGCGGATCAACGTCTACAAGGACATGGGCCTCGTTTCCCAGGTCTTCGACGAGACCACGCTGAACACCCTGACCGGGCACCTGGCCGTCGGCCACTGCCGCTATTCCACTACCGGTGCGAGCCACTGGGCCAACGCCCAGCCGACCCTGGGCGCGACGTCCACGGGCACCGTGGCCCTGGCCCACAACGGCAACCTGACCAACACGGCCGAGCTCAAGGCAATGATCGAGGACCGCAACGGCGGAAACCTCAGCGGCGAGATGAAGCAGGGCAACACCTCCGACACCGCACTGATGACCGCGCTCCTGGAGGGCGAAGAGGGCAAGTCCCTGGAGCAGACGGCCATGGAGCTGCTGCCCAAGATCAAGGGCGGCTTCTGCTTCGTCTTCATGGATGAGGGCACCCTCTACGCGGCCCGCGACACCTACGGGATCCGCCCGCTGTGCCTGGGCCGGCTCGAACGCGGCTGGGTGGTTGCCTCCGAGCAGTCCGCCCTCGCCACCGTCGGCGCCAGCTTCATCCGCGAAATCGAACCCGGCGAATTCATCGCGATCGACGAGGACGGCGTCCGCTCGCAGCGCTTCGCCGAGGCGACGCCGGCCGGCTGCGTTTTCGAATACGTCTACCTCGCGCGCCCGGACGCCTCCATTGCGGGCCGCTCGGTGTACGAATCCCGCGTCGAAATGGGCCGCCAGCTGGCCCGCGAAAACACCCAGGAAGCGGACATCGTCATCCCCGTGCCGGAATCCGGCACCCCCGCGGCGGTCGGCTACGCCGAAGAGTCCGGCATCCCCTTCGCGCACGGCTTCGTCAAGAACTCCTACGTGGGCCGCACGTTCATCCAGCCCTCGCAGACGCTGCGCCAGCTCGGCATCCGGCTCAAGCTCAACGCCCTCGAATCCGTGATCCGCGGCAAGCGTGTCGTGGTGGTGGACGACTCGATCGTCCGCGGCAACACCCAGCGCGCCATCGTGCGGATGCTCCGGGAGGCGGGCGCCGCAAGCGTCCACATCAAGATTTCCTCCCCGCCGGTCAAGTGGCCCTGCTTCTACGGCATCGACTTCGCCTCCCGGGCGGAACTGATCGCCAACGGCGCCACCATCGACGAGATCACCCAGGCCATCGGCGCCGACTCGCTCGCCTACATTTCCGAAGACGGCATGATCGACGCCACCCGCCAGCCGCGCGAGCGTCTCTGCAC
>NZ_CAKKMM010001066.1:0-1788 GCF_918698205.1 Microbacterium sp. Bi128
GGGGAGCGGCCGCTGGCCACGCCCGCCGAGGTGAAGTCGGCCATGATGACCACGGCATACGACACGGTCGACGTCGACGGCGCTCCCGCGCAGGATCCGTTCGCGCAGGGTGCCGGTCACGTCGACCCGACGAAGTACTTCGACCCGGGTCTGCTGTACCTCAACGGCCCCGCCGACTGGGCGGCCTTCCTGCAGGGCAAGGGCCTCGAGGACTTCGGTGTCGAGCCGATCGACGGCAGCGACCTCAACCTCGCGTCGATCTCGATCGGGTCGCTCGCCAAGCCTCAGACCGTCACGCGCACGGTGACCTCCACGCAGGCGGGGGCCTTCGTGGCATCCATCGACGTGCCGGGGCTGGATGCCACGGTCGAACCGTCGACGCTGACCTTCGGTGCCGCCGGAGAGTCGCAGGAGTTCACGGTGACGTTCGCCCGCACCACGGCCCCGGCCGAGGAGTGGACGACCGGTTTCCTCACGTGGACGAGCGGCGACACGCAGGTGCGCTCGCCGATCGCCGTGCGCCCGACGACCGCCGAGGCTCCGGCCGAGGTCGCGGGCACCGGCCTGTCGGGCTCCACGGGCGTGGAGATCCTGCCGGGTGTCAGCGGTGAGCTGCCGCTGACGGTGTCGGGGCTGGCGGCCGAGACGCTGCTGGTCGACACCGACAACCCCGTCGAGGGCCACTCGGGCAACCAGGACTCGGGTGACGCGGACGGCTATGTCCGGTGGATCGTCGACGTGCCCGAGGGGACGACCCTCTCGCGCTTCGACCTCGACTCCTCGGACGACACCGGCAGTGACCTCGACCTGTTCGTCTCGCGCGTCGTGAGCGCCGACGACCTGCGGTACTACGAGCGGTTCACCTCGGCGACGGCCTCGGCCGACGAACGGGTGTCTCTGTCGAACCCGACCCCGGGCACGTACCTCGTCGAGGCGAACATCTACTCGTTCACGGCGCCGTTCACGTGGGACATGACCTACGCGAACGTGCAGCCCGGCGGCGAGGGACAGCTCACGGCGACGCCGAACCCGATCCCCGCAGAGCAGGGCGTGGCGACGACGTACGAGCTGTCGTGGCAGGGCCTCGCGGCCGAGACGCGCTACCTCGGCGTCGTGCAGTACGGCGAGTCCGCGGTGCAGACGGTGCTCACGGTCGACTCTGGCCAGGCCGCGCCGGTCGTCGTGGATGCGCCGACCGTGACCGGCACGGCGAAGGTCGGCCGCACCCTCACCGCGACGGCGGGCACATGGAACCCCGCCGAGGTCACCACGGCGTTCCAGTGGCTGCGCGGGGGTGAGCCGATCGAGGGCGCGACCTCGTCGACCTACAAGGTGCAGCGAGCCGACGTCGGCACGGTGCTGTCGGTGCGGGTCACCGCGACGGCCGCGAGCACCGGGCTCACCGGCACCGCCGACAGTGCGGGCGTGCCCGTCGTGGCATCCTCCCGGACGACCGTGACGGTCAGCCCGTGGGTCGGTCGGACGTCCGACACCTACACCCTGACCGTGAAGGTGCGCCCCTCGGGCGGCCCCGCGGCCACGGGCGAGGTGACGGTGACCGTCGCCGGGAAGCCGTACACGGCGACCCTCGAGGACGGCCGCGCGACGATCACGCTCGACCCGCAGACGCGGGGCCTGCGGATCATCGAGGCCGAGTACGCCGGCAGTGACACCGTCGACGACTCGAAGGCGTACAGCGCGTTCATTGTGCTGCGCTGATCCTCCTGCCGACCGCGGCGTCCGGGCTCCGGCTCGGGCGCCGCGGTTGCGTGTGCGGGGGTGCGGGGG
>NZ_CAKKMM010001067.1:0-1786 GCF_918698205.1 Microbacterium sp. Bi128
GGTCCGGGGAGAGTTGGGGGTCACCCGGGTCCGCGGCAAAATAGTAGACTAGTCGGCGGGTGACCAGGACTGCGATCGACTGTCTCTAACACACACATTCGCCCCGTTTTCCAAGAACGGCGATCAATGCCGGCCAGTCACGACCGGCCGTAGCCACCGGCCGCCCAGTTCGGACCCTGTTTCACGTGAAACAGGTGTGTACGTCGCAGCTGCCGAATTGTCCGGCCCACCTCCACGCTACCCATGTTTCACGTGAAACGGGTGTGCACGTCGCGAGAGTGCCGACTACTTCCGCCCACCTCCGCCGCGCCGATGTTTCACGTGAAACACCCCTAGTCGCAATCCATAAATCGCAACTTGGAGCGAAGTAATAGTTAACTCTTCGATAGTCCTCTGCGGTTACCAATTCAGCGTGCCCATTTCCGCAGGAAAAGAGGTCGGTGGGACGCAAAGATGCGCTTGATGGTCTGCGCCTCCCTGCTGGAAAGGCCTGGCCCAACCTTGGCCGAGCGGCCCCAGGGACGTTGGCCTGCGCCCGTGAACGCCATCGTTCCTCGCCCTAACGCTCGCTCCAGCACCGCCGGCTCCGACCCAAATTCCGCACAACAGACCGGATTTCGTACGGTTCACCGGATCCGATCCCGTCCCAACATCTCCAGACCGCCTAGTTTCACGTGAAACATGTCGGCGGACCAGAAACAGTCTGCGGCGAAGCAGACCCAAGATTCCCGTCCGTAGCCACCGACGGGGGAACGGCCGCCAGCCTTCAGGCCTCTGTGACCCGCCGTGTGTGGGGAAAGGCGAACGTGGGTGCCTTTGAAGCGGCGTGCAGTGCGCCCCGGAACCGGCGAGGGGACTTGCCTGTGCTCAGCCGCCGGAGCTTGGGGCAGAGTGTTCATGGGCGTTCTCGGCCGCCCGCCTACGACCATGGGCCTATGTTGTCTGATTTGAAAGCGAACCGATGATCAATTTCGGATCGCTGCGGCAGTCAGTCATCGAATGAACACGCCCCGCCGCCGTTACGGCCGGCGCAGTTCCCGCACCCTGCGCGGCGTGGGACGCACGGAACCGGTCCTGCATTCCATAGGGCACCCGACCAAACACAGGGCCCGGCTCGGAGGCGATTCTGACGGTTAGGTCCGACATTTTGTCCAATCCATGGCTCGTCCCGACAATTGGACCGTCGCAGCCTCCGGTCCGCGTCCTACGCCCCTGTACGAGTCGCTGCTCCGCTTCACCAAGGTTCCTGTCCAGGGCCACTCCGGCGGCGGTCAAGGTCAATCGTGCAGTGCCTGTTCAGAGTTCGTGGGCTGATCGGTTCATCAATCACCATCACCGTTCAGCCCGCGGCATGATCTTGTCCCCGCTGATCAATGCCCACTGTCTCCGCCCAGGCCCGGTTCGGTCTCAGGCTCCACTCAAGCTGCATTGGGCTCGCCCAAACTTCCGTGCCGTTAGCGGCTGGTCGCCCCATTTTGTTCTAGAGGGGACCGGATTGGGCCGGCTCTTGTGTCCCCGGGTAGGGTCCGTTCGGCATTCGCGGGACAAGAAGATCGCACGCCTGCTCTCATGAAGTCTTGTTCTCATGAAGGTTGGTGTCTGTGCCCTGACAGCCGCGGCGCAGGAGGTTCGATTCCATGGCGGCAAGACCAAGGACACGCAGGTCCAGCCGCGAAGCTGCCCCCGCCCCGGCAGGCACCGCAACCGCCGCTGCCCGCTATGGATGTCCTTCGAGCCCTCGGCGTCTGTCCGCAATTCCCCACTCTCATAGTGACCGGTGCAGGCT
>NZ_CAKKMM010001068.1:0-1780 GCF_918698205.1 Microbacterium sp. Bi128
GCCTGTACGCCAGCGCCCGCTCCCAGCAAACCCCCTAGCCGCCCAGCAGGAAACCAGCGGGTCCGGCAGGAATTCCTGTCCGAAAAACGCAGGCCAAACGAAAGGCGGGGCCCACCGAATGGTGAGCCCCGCCGTCGTAGTGTCACTGCCGCCCCCACACAAAGTGTGCGGCCAGTGCCTTGAAGAATTAGGTGGTGGTCTTGTTGCGCCCTGTGATGGCGCCGTAGATGAACGCGGCCGCGAGGCCACCGACGATGGCCAGGAGCCAGGAACCGAGATTCCAGAATTCCATCTTGCCGCCGCCGAACAGCAGGTCCCCGATCCAGCCGCCAACAATCGCGCCGACGACGCCGAGCACGAGGCTGGTAACCCAGCCGCCACCGACCCTGCCGGGCAAGAGTGCCTTGACGATTGCACCCACTATGAGTCCGAGAATGATCCAGCCAAGAAAGCCCATGTCTCCTCCTACATATTTTTCGGCATCCAAATTGTGAATACCGAATATGGCTTCAAGCTAACATAGGGCGGATTGCTTGTCAGCAGGGGACTACCCAATCGTTACGTGGCAGCGTTGGTCCCCGCCGCGGTTCGGCGCCGGCCCGGAAACCGGTACGGTATTCCTTGTGGGCGCTGGGTTCTTCCGGTGTTCGCATACACCCCGGAAGAACCCCATAAGGAGAAGCTCACGTGGCTGCAAATGGCGGTACCAAGGCGATTCTCGCGGCGCTGGCCGCAAACCTGACCATCGCCGTTTTGAAGTTCGTCGCCTACTTTCTGACGCTGTCCTCGTCCATGCTGGCCGAGGCGATTCACTCCCTCGCAGACTCCGGCAACCAGCTGCTGCTCCTGCTCGGCGGCAAACGCGCAAAGCGGGAAGCCAGCCCCGAGCACCCCTTCGGCTACGGCCGCGAGCGTTACATCTACGCCTTCATCGTTTCGATTGTGCTTTTCAGCGTCGGCGGCCTGTTCGCACTGTACGAGGCCTGGGGAAAAATCCAGCACCCGCACGCCATCGAAGGTGACTTCTGGTGGGTGCCGCTGGCCGTCCTGATCGGCGCGATCATTGCCGAGTCGTTCTCGTTCCGGACAGCGATCATCGAATCCAACCCCCTGCGTGGGAAGCAGAGCTGGGTTAAGTTCATCCGCAACGCCAAGCAGCCGGAACTCCCGGTGATCCTGCTCGAGGACTTCGGCGCCCTCGTGGGCCTGGTGTTCGCGCTCTTCGGCGTGGGCCTGACGCTCCTGACCGGGAACGGCATCTGGGACGCCCTCGGCACCGCGATGATCGGTCTGCTGCTCGTGGCGATCGCCGTGGTGCTGGCCATGGAAACCAAGTCCCTGCTGCTGGGCGAGTCGGCCACCCGCGATGACGTCGCCAAGATCCGCAGCGCGATCGAGGCCGGCGGCACCAGCATCATTCACCTCAAGACCATGCACCTTGGCCCCGAGGAGCTGCTGGTGGCGGCCAAGATCAGCATCGGCCGCTCGGACTCGGGCCAGGACATTGCGAAGGCGATTGATGACGCGGAGGTCCGGGTTCGGGAAGCCGTCCCGATTGCCCGGGTCATCTATCTGGAACCGGATGTGCAGCGCGTCAGCGCCCCCTGAGCCGCCCAGCCCACAGGGAGAACGGAAGCCCATAGGGAGAACGGCAGCCGCCAGATGGAACGGCAGCCCCTCAACAGAACAGCAGTCCTGCCCAGTGCATCACTGGACCGGACTGCTGTTCTTTTTGGAGCATCTGCACCCTGCTGCCTCGGCCTCTTCCTCTGCCGTTGGC
>NZ_CAKKMM010001069.1:0-1778 GCF_918698205.1 Microbacterium sp. Bi128
GGAAGGAGGCGGGGCGCGAGCGGGAGCCGCGCGTCTCGGTCAGCCGCAGCATCTTCGCGCTGACGGACGAGCGCGACTGGCAATACTTCGCCCGCGACCGCCACAGCTCCGACCAGGTGGGCAACATCGACGAGAAAACGCGCGCGGTCTTTGGCCGCTCCTACGCCGGTGCCCCGGACGAGCTGGCCGCGAAGCTGGCCGAGGACGAGGCGATCGCCGCGGCAGACACCCTGCTCCTCACGGTCCCGAACCAGCTCGGTGTCGACTACAACGCCCACGTCATCGAGTCGATCCTGAAGTATGTGGCGCCGCAGCTCGGCTGGCGCTGACCTCTCGTGACAGATTTCCCGGGCACCGCGCCGTCGACACTTGCGGGATCCAGCCTTGCAACGCCAGTGCGACGGCGACGACGCCGGTCCGGCCGGCACTCACCCGCGGGGCAGCCTTGACGCCGAACGCCACCTCGGCTGAAGCACAGGACGGGCGGCCGCGATGCGCTCGCGACCGCCCGCAGAAACCGGGTGCACCCTGGGCTCAGCGCACCGACTTGCGCTCGTAGATCGCCATCGACCAGGCGTACCCGGCAACCACAATCACGACGCACCACCCGATTGCCAGCACCGGGCTCCAGCCGAGCGGGGTACCGAGCAGCAGCCCGCGGATGGCCTCGATGAACGGCGTGAACGGCTGGTACTGCGCGAACCACTGCAGCCATTCCGGCATCGACTCGGTCGGCACAAAGCCGCTGCTGAGGAAGGGCAGGAAGGTCAGCACGAGGGGCAGGTTGCTGGCGGTCTCGGCCGACTTCGCCTGCATGCCCATGGCCACCCCGAGCCAGCTGATCGCGTACGCGATGAGCACGATCAGACCTGCGGCGGAGATCCATTCGACAAACCCGGCGGTCGGGCGGAAGCCAATCAGGAGGCCGACGCCGAGCACAAGCACGACGGCGATAATCGCCTGGATGGTATTGCCAAGCACGTGCCCGGCGAGCACCGCGGCCCGCGAGATCGCCCTCGTCCGGAACCGCGCGGTGATGCCCTCGGTCAGGTCCATCGACACGGTCGTCGCGATGCCGCCCGCGCTGCCGGCGATGGTCAACAGCAAGATGCCTGGCATGACGTAGGCGACATACGCCTCGCGCCCGCCGGCCGGATCCGCGCCGGGCAGGCCGGCCCCGAGCGTGCCGCCGAACACGAACACGAAAAACAGCAGCAGGACTACCGGCCCCACGATGGTGAACACCGACAGGCCCGGATAGCGCAGCATGTGCAGCAGGTTGCGGCGCAGCATCGTCACCGAGTCGGCAATGACGTGCGCTTGCTGGCGGGTGCCCTGGGCCGTCCGGCGCTTGGCGGCGATGGTGGTCATGATTCGGTTCCCTTCGTCTCGACCCGGCCGGTGAGCGCGAAAAACACGTCATCGAGGTCCGGGGTGTGGATGCTGAGGTCGTCGACCTCCAGGTTGGCCGTGTCGAGGCGGTCCAGCACGGTGCGCAGCGCGCCGACACCGCCGTCGCTCGGCACCGTGAGCGAGAGCCCGGCGTCGTCGCGGGCGCACTCGCCGAGCAGGCGGGAGGCGGCGTCGAGCCGCCCGGCGTCAGCGAACCGGAGCCGGATATGTCCGCCGGGCACCAGGCGCTTGAGCTCGTCCGGCGTCCCCTCGGCGACGAGCCGGCCGCCGTCGAGCACCGCAATGCGGTCCGCGAGTTCGTCCGCCTCGTCCAGGTACTGGGTGGTGAGCAGCACGGTGGTGCCGTCCGCGACCAGGCTGCGGAC
>NZ_CAKKMM010001070.1:0-1778 GCF_918698205.1 Microbacterium sp. Bi128
CAGCGTGGCCTTGATGAAGAGCCAGCCTATTCCCGTTTCGCTGCTCATACCAGGATGGGCAGCAAAAGCTGAAATTAGTATTGCTTGTTGCCTCGGCTTCGTCATCATTCTATTTCCACACCTCTACACGATACATAGCATTATTCCGGCGTTTAAAACTGTCCGCGGCAGCTCGAGTCCCGCTAACCAGCCTTATCTTTGTAGTGCCTAAACTCAACAAGGCTAGGCAAACCCATGGATAATGAAACCAAATCAAATTCGTAGCACTGGCGCAGATAAGTAGCGCCCCAACTACAACAATCCCATCGAAGCGACTCCTGCAGGAGGCGATTATTGAAATAAGCAACGAGAAGAACAGGAGACAACCTATTATTCCGGTGTCGTACAAGGTCGCAATCCAAATAGAGCTCAGGTACGATGCGGACACGCCGGTCGGATCTACGAGATGAAACTGCGAGAATGAGTTAATTCCACTTCCCACCATGGCCCTGCCGACGGAATCGATATCGGCAAGTGCTGTCTCATAGATCCCAGTTCTGTATGCACCCGTCCCAACATCAGTACTGAATAGGTTACCCAAGCGCCAGGAAAGAGTGTCTCTATTTTTGTCTCCGGCTTCAAGTACGTTCGGTATCAAGATCATGGCCGCAGCGATGATTGAAACCGCACCCCAAAGCCACTTGTAAGACCGTCGTGCACTCTCAAGCCCTGAAAGAACCAAAACAAAGGCGAGGGCGATCCATGCGGCACGTGTCCCCGCCAGTATAACGGCGACGCCCAAAACAACGTTGGCAACTTTCGTACTGCGTCCCAGGTCTGACCACCGTCGCGAACACAGAGCTAACCAAGCAACGCATTGACTGGCAAAAATGTTCGTCTCGAACGAAAATCCAATTAGTCTTCCATCCATGGCGACACCCGGCGTTAGAGCTACCGGCACTCCAAGCGATCTCGCAAACCAACTTAGGATACTTAAGGCCGCGATACCGCCCAGAATCAAACTGCCCGACTTGACCAGACGCAATTTTTCGCCATCGGAAACGCCAAGCACAGCAAATGCTAGGAATCCAGTGAGTATCTGGAAGAGAATCCAAAGGCTAGGTAGCGGGGTCGGTGCATTGACGAGAGTCGTCACTACCGCCCAGGCGAAGTAGCCGACTGCCAGCGTCATCACCGGCAGGGCTAAGTGGCGGGATCTTGACTGGATGAACTCTGTGGACTTGATCCGAACGACACAAATCATGAGAAGTGGGATAGCCAGTAGCTCAGCGTGGACAAGAGCCGGCCCAAGCTCGACCACAACTCCAGTCAAAGAGATCGATAGGAAATAGCAGAACCATGCAAAACCGGGAAATTTCATCGCTATGACGGTCACGAGGAGAACAATTAGTGCAAGCGGCAAAATCAATCCGAAGCCCATTGCAAGCGCCAATATGGCCACAGAACCGCTGGCAACACTAATGCCCCCCCACAACGCAAATCTCTGAATCAGATACTTCGTGTCACGTTCCACTTTCGCAGCACCGCACTTTTTCGGTGTGAGCCCGTGGGTAGACATGAGCGTTTTCCCCCATGAGGTTGTGACCCCCACGCCGCATCGGAGCCCGACGTTCCTTTCCTGGACGATCACTTGACCAAGGTGCGAATTCCATCACGGTTTCCTTCCCGAGGCCAGTAATCCGAAGTAGCGGCTCGCAACCGATTCAGCCTCGTAGGACTGAAGAGTTGCTGGCACGCCGGCCATAAGTGGCGCATCTCTTCGCACCAACAAAAGTTGG
>NZ_CAKKMM010001071.1:0-1778 GCF_918698205.1 Microbacterium sp. Bi128
GCACAATCGGGCCAACGTCAGCACGTAATGTCGGATACAGAACACTTCGGCATTCGTCCCATCAGCCAGCTCCAGCGTCACAAAGTGGGTGGGTGGATCCACGCACACCGATTTGTCCCACAAACATCTGGTGTTCCCGAAGCCGGAAGCCACTTCGGTGCCGTCGATGACGTCATCTCCTGTCTGGATCATGCGGTGCTCTCCTCAATGATTCTGCCCAGCTTTTCCAGACCCGCCTGAATCTCTTCCTTCGACAGCTGGTGGTCCTCATCAAGCCAAAGGGCCCACTGCTGCTCGAACGCATACTCTTGCTGCAGTTCCTTCGTCCGGCTGAGTCGCTCTCGGGCGGTGATCACGGCGGAGGCCCCATCCTGGTCGAGATTGACCTGCAACATGGTGTCCGCGGCAGGGAACGCCATGCACGCTTCAGTCCCTTCCAGCACCACCAGGAACCAAGAATTCCGGTTGACGTTGGCATCCTGGGGCAGAGTGTCACCTTCCAGGGCACTGAAGTTCAGGCAGTTCAGTGCCAGGAAGGCGTTGACGGCGTCCCCGTCCATCACCGTATTCAAAACTGGGTTCAGCACATAGCCGCTATGGGACGGGCTTAACCAGTTCCCGACCCCGTCCCACAGCAGGAACGGCTTCTTCCGGGTCCGGATCTCCACAGCGGTCCCCTCTTCACGGTCGTAGGAATGATCCTGCATCCTCAAAGGAATCCGCGTCCGCAGCATGAACGTCACATCGTCAAGCAGCCGGACAACGATCGGAGCATTGTGATTGCCCAAGGCTTTGTCCAGCCAAGCACCCAGCTCTTGGGCTGTGGTGAACTGCGAGGTGTCGACCTCGAGCTCCTCGTATTCGCTGATGTTATTTGCCAGACGGTACAGCTGTGCTTCCGGGCTGTCGCCCTCCCCCCGCTGCTCCTCTGATGAGTGTGTGCCGGCAACAGAGTCGTTCAGGATCCACTCGGCCCACTCGGAAGCGTGAGCACCAAGCCCATGCTCAGCACCAGTGGCTGCGTGACGGAAAATCTCCAGCACCCCGTCCACTGCGCAGAGCACTTCCAAGGGCCTTAGCTTGTGGTCTGTCGGGTAGATCAGCTCGTACAGATGCTGAGAGCTTCGCGCATGAGCGATCACAGGGCGTTTCACATGGATGTCATCCCGGGGGACAAGCATCAGATCATCGGCGGACAGCTCAGCTCCCTTCGGCGCCACAAGCCTCCCGCGGGCATGCAGCTGCTTCCACTCGCTTACTGCCACCTGGCGAAGGATCATCAGATTCGTGAACCGCTCCGATTCACTCGGCCCGGTGCGGCGCACCCTCAATTTCCCGTGCTTCAAAGCGGTAGCCAAGTCGCGCGTGAAGAAGAGGGCCCTCAGCTCATGGAAGTCATCAGGACCACCATCGAAATCAGCCACCACCACCTCTCCCCAGAGGTCGATGAACGAGAGAGTCCAGGAATCCTCCGAATGGGCGCTCACCAGGAACGGGAGCCGTAGGTAGGAGGCAATGGCGGCCAGGGTGGGGCGCCAACCGCCGTCGTACTCGACACGCAGGTGTTCGCGGGAGGCCACAAACTGGGAGAACAATTCCGGTGTCCAGTCACGGTTGACGAAGGCATCGTAACCCACAGACGTGCCCACCAGGTCGCCGGCGCTCCGCCGAGCTTCACTAGAGAAGCTGATATGCCGAAACGGTTCCGCGTTGACTGTGGTTGGCCACGGGTGAACCGGCAATTTCAGCAACGAATCACCAGGGGTGTTCATGGCCTC
>NZ_CAKKMM010001072.1:0-1777 GCF_918698205.1 Microbacterium sp. Bi128
CCTCATGGCCTCATGAATAGCGAGTTGGCCAGGCCTGCTCCTCGCGCCTCAACCCGGAGTCAGACGACGATCTTGCTCTTGATCTGGGCAAACTCCTCCGCACTGATGGTTCCCGCGTCCATGAGTGCTTTGGCTTTGGCGATCTCCTCGGTGGGGCTGGCCGTGGCGACACTGCGGATGTAGGCATCGGTTTCCTGCTGGGATTTGCGGGCCCGCGCCATTGACCGCTCCGCCATGCCCTTGCCCCGGGCAATCATGTATGCCAGCACGGTCAGGAACGGTATGAAGACCAGAAGGACGATCCAGACGGCTTTCCACCAGCCACTGAGTTCGTCGTCGCGGAAGAGGTCGCCGATCACCATGAACACTGCATACAGGAAGGCGATAATCGCATAGAAGATGAACAACCACCAGAGAATATCCCAAAAGTTCTCGAAGAAATTCATTTTGGCTTCCCTACTTTCGCTTGGTGCGGCGTCGCCTACGAACGCAGCCTTGGATGGGAATGGGTTTCACCGCGGATATCCCGGAAGGCCCGGGCTAGCACTTGGCGTCATTCGAGAGATCGCTGATGGCGGCCTGCACGTTCGCGGCTTCGTCCTTGAGCGAGTTGGCCGCCTGCGTCAGGGTGGCGTCGTCGGGAACGGAGTTCACAGCAGAGGTGAACTTCTGTTGGGCAGCTTTAACGGCATCCACCCGATCTTTGGCCGCGTCGCTGGCCGCGTTGACCAGATCGTCGTAGCTCTTCCGCACCTGATCACGGGCCGCCTGGATCTGGCCGATCGTGGCGCCTGGCTTGAGGGAGTCCTTGAAATTCGTCAGGGCTGTTGAAAACCCAGTGGCCGCAGCGCAAACCGGTGAAACGCTCGCCGTCGGGCTCGCGCTGGGGCTGCTGCTGGGTCCCGAGGTGGCGCAGCCGGCGAGCAGCGCAACCGCCGCCCCGAGCGCAGACATTCGCGCGAGGACTGGTTTTGGTGTCGACATTGGACTCACCTCTCCATGGGCTTTCGCCTGGCAGCCCAATCACTGGCAGGTACCACCAGTGTTGGGTGAGGGGCCCGCTTGCGCGTCACCCGCCGCGGGTGATCCTTTCACGCGGCTCTCCGTGCCAGGCATGCCGCTGACCAGCGGGGACGCGACGCCGGAACTATCGAACACGGGTGGGACCCCATTACCTCCCACCCCGCGGCCCGAATCACCCCGGGGTGATGATGTGCCCGCTCCGTCGCCGTGATGGACTGCAGTCCACAACTGAGGGAGGATGCCATGTGTCGTTGGCTAGCGTATTCGGGTTCGCCGGTGCAACTGGAGGAGCTGTTGTACAAACCGACCAACTCGCTCGTGATGCAGAGCAAGCACGCTCGAATGGGCGTTGAAACCACCAACGGGGACGGCTTCGGCGTGGGCTGGTACGGATCCGCGCCGTATCCCGGGTTGTTCCACAGCACGGAGCCCGCGTGGAATGACCGCAACCTCCGCGAGTTGTCGGCCCAGGCGTCGGCCGGCCGGGTCTTCGCGCATATTCGGGCCTCGACCGGATCGGCGGTCCAACAGACCAACTGCCATCCATTCCGCCACGGCAGCTGGCTGTGGATGCACAACGGACTCATCCGGGAGTTCCCGACGGTGAAGCGCGACTTGGCCATGGCCGTTGAGCCATCGCTCTTTCCGCTGATCGAGGGAGCCACGGACTCAGAGCTCTTCTTCTTCCTCGCCCTGACCTTCGGGCTGGAGCAGGACCCGAGGGCGGCCGTAGCTGCCGCGGTTGGACTGATTG
>NZ_CAKKMM010001073.1:0-1776 GCF_918698205.1 Microbacterium sp. Bi128
TGAGACTATTCCCGCTTCTTTCATCCTGCCCCCGTAATGGAGCCTGCGCCACCTCTGATCGGTTGATTTTCAGCCTGTTAACAGCTCACTCGCAGGAGCAGGCCCCTGCCGGCCCGCTATTGCCCAAAAAGCGCGCCTGTGAGCTGGCGAGTCAGGTCGTGGATGAGGTCCAGGCGGTCCGCACTGTCGGCGTCGTCCGGGCCCCACGTGTAGATGACCACCGCGTAGGAGCGGTCGGCGGCGCTGAGCAGGGCGGCGTCGTGGACGTAGCCCTGCACCACGCCGTACTTGTGGTGGACCGTGATGCCGGGCGCGACGGCGGCCGGGATGAGGTCCTCGTCATTGGTGTGCTGCATGTAGCCGAGCAGCTCCGCGGTGTGATCGGCGTTGAGCAGCTTGCCCGTGGTGAGCTGCGCCAGGAGCCGCGCCATGTCCGTCGGGGCCAGCAGGTTTTGTTCGGGATCGTAGGTGATGCCGAGGGTGGCGGCGTAGGCGGTGAGGTTGGGGTAGCCGATGTCCCGCATCAGCAGGAGCCATGAGTCGTCGCTGCTGGTGTTGATCATGGCTTTGAGCTGGAACGCGGCATTGAACGCGCCCAGGGGAGCATCGAGTGACTTATCGCCGGTTTCCACAAGATGGTAGTAGGCGGCGGCCGTCAGGACCTTCGCGGTGCTCGCCGCCGTGTAGGGTGCCACGTCGCCGTAGCTCTGCAGCTGGCCGTCGCGGGTGTCCAGCACGGCGACGCCGATCCGGTGATCGGGGTGCGCGCCGATGATCCGCTGCATCTCGGCGGGAAGGTCGACGGCGGCGGCCGCCGGGGCTGCCGGTGCGGTCTCCGCCGGGCCCGGCTCCTGCTGCCAGGCGACGGTCAGGACGTCACCGGTCAGGAAGTCGCGGGTCAGGAAGTCACGGGTGTGGGAATCACTGCCGGGTGCGGTGCGGATCGCGCCGAGGACCACGATGGCGGCCAGCACCAGCACCGCGGCGGCCCAGACGAGCACCACGTTCCTGCGGTGGGTGGGAGCGGCCGGCCGGGGGCCCGGATTCGTCATGTACGTGGGCCTTTCCGGACTCGACTGGGTGGTGCCTTCGACGTTAGGCCGGGCCGGGGGCGAAGTCCACGGAGCGCGCGGGGCGCGGCCCAAGTGGGACAAAAATCCCAGATGCGGGTCCACTACGCTGGCATTCATGACCCGGAAAATTACTGTCAGCCTGCCGGACCCCACCTTGCGTGAGTACCTTCAGCCGCACCCGGACGTCACCGTCCTGGAGTGGGACCTCGCCGGTGAGCCGCCCCTGCCGCGGATCGACATCGTGGTCCCGCCGTACATGGGCGGCCCGGAGGTCCTGCGGAGCCTGGCAGCGGTGGACACGGCCCTGGTGCAGAGCCAGTCGATCGGGTACGACGGCGTGGCGGAGTTCCTGCCGGCCGGGCGGGTCTTCGCCAACGCGTCCGGCGTGCACGAGACCTCCACCGCGGAGCTGGCGCTCGCCCTGATCCTCGCCAGCCAGCGCGAACTGCCCCGCCTGATCCAGAACCAGCAGGAAGGACGGTGGGACGCCCGGCCCACGGCCAGCCTGGCCGACCGCCGCGTCCTGATCGTTGGCTACGGCGGGGTGGGCAAAGCGATCGAGGACCGGCTCCTGCCGTTCGAGACCACCGTGACCCGGGTGGCGAGCACCGAACGGACGGATGACCGCGGCCGGATCCACGGCATCGCGGAGCTGCACACGCTCCTGCCGGAGCACGACATCGTCGTGGTGGGGGTTCCGCTC
>NZ_CAKKMM010001074.1:0-1772 GCF_918698205.1 Microbacterium sp. Bi128
GTCCTTGTAGGAACCGGTACCGGCGGTCCCGGAAGCTGCGGGCGGCGCGGCCTCTGCGGCCGGGGCCTGCGCAGACGGGGCGCAGCCAGCCGCAGTTCCGGCCACGGAGAGGCCGGCAATGCCGACGAGGACGTTCTTGCGGAAGGCGGTATTCATGCGGGACTCGATTCTTTGCGGGGATCGGACAGCGAACAATGTGGAGGCACTGACAGGGTTGCAGACGTTGAATTCAGGGTAACGGTTCACCCTGGGCGCGAGGCCTTGATGACCTTGGGTATTCCCGTAACCGGCCCCGCCGTCATGCCGGGCGCCAGATTCCGCCGCACTCCGGGCCCACCGGTAGGCTAGAACTGTGACCCCAGAAGAACTCTCCCTCGCCATATCCGCCTGCCTGAAGGACGCCGTTGCCGCCGGTGACATAGCCCTCTCCGCGGCCGACATCCCGGATGAGGTGCGCGTGGAGCGCCCCAAGAACAGGGACCACGGGGACTGGGCCACCAACGTCGCCCTCCAGCTGGCCAAAACGGCGGGCATCAACCCGCGGGAGTTCGCGTCCGTCCTGAGCGCCCGGCTCAAAACGATCGACGGCGTGTCCGCGGTGGACATTGCCGGCCCCGGCTTCCTGAACATCACGGTGGACGCCGCTGCCGCCGGTGCCCTCGCCAAGGCGATCGTCGAGGCCGGTGCGGCCTACGGCACCAACACCGCGCTCGCCGGGCACGTGGTCAACATGGAATTCGTCTCGGCCAACCCCACCGGCCCGCTGCACATCGGCCACACCCGCTGGGCCGCCCTCGGCGACGCGATCGCCCGCGTCCTCCGGGCCTCCGGTGCCGACGTCACTGCCGAGTACTACATCAACGACGCCGGTTCCCAGATGAACGTATTCGCGAACTCCGTGTTCGCGAGGCTGCACGGCCTGGACGTGCCCCAGGGCGGCTACCCGGGCCAGTACATCGCGGACCTCGGCCACGAGGTGCTCACCGAGCACCCGGACATCCGCGAACTCACCGAGGTGGCGGCCCTGCCGGTGATCCGGGGCGCCGCCTACAAGGCGCAGATGCATGACATCAAGCAGACGCTGGCCGAGTTTGGCGTCGACTTCGATGTCTACTTCTCCGAGCAGGAGCTCCACGACGCCGGCGCGATCGAGGACGCCGTCGCCCGCCTGCGCGAACAGGGCCACGTGTTCGACGACGGCGGCGCGGTCTGGCTGCGCACCACCGACTTCGGCGATGACAAGGACCGCGTGATGGTCCGCGCAAACGGTGAGCCCACGTACTTCGCCGCCGACGCCGCCTATTATCTGTCCAAGAAGGACCGCGGCTACACCTCATCTCCTGGCTCGGCAAGGACGCCGTCCGCTACTCGCTGGCCCGGTTCCCCGCCGATTCGCCGCTGACGCTGGACCCGGAGCTGCTGAAGAAGCACAGCAACGAAAACCCGGTGTTCTACGTCCAGTACGCCCACGCCCGCTCCCGCGGCGCCGCCCGCAACGCCGTGGCCGCCGGCGTGGAGCGCCGTGTGGACGGCATAGACAGCTTCAACGCCGCCCTGCTGGAGCACCCCACCGAAAACGAGCTGCTCTCGCACCTGGGCAGCTATCCCTCGATCGTGGCCAAGGCCGCCGAGCTGCGCGAGCCGCACCGCGTGGCCCGCCACCTCGAAGTGATCGCCGGCGCCTACCACCGCTGGTATGACGCCTGCCGCGTGGCGCCGCAGGGCGAGGAACCCATCACCGACACCAACCGCACCAGGCTGTGGCTCAATGA
>NZ_CAKKMM010001075.1:0-1771 GCF_918698205.1 Microbacterium sp. Bi128
CCACTCAGGATGTCCTCGGGCGTCATGGCAGGCGGTGTCCGCTCAGTAGTTGGTGAGCAGGGTGTCCAGCACCCGTGCGCCGAATTTCAGGGAATCCGCCGGGACCCGTTCGTCGACGCCGTGGAACATGCCGGTGAAGTCGAGCTCGTCCGGCAGCATCAACGGGGCGAAGCCATAGCCGGTGATGCCGAGCCGGCTCAGGGACTTGTTGTCGGTCCCGCCGGAGAGCGTGTACGGCAGCACCTTGGCGCCCGGATCCTCGGAATGCAGGGCGTCGATCATCGAATCGACGAGGTTGCCGGCGAACGGCACCTCCAGCGAGACGTCGTTGTGCACGTAGCTGATGTCCACTCCGGTGCCGGCGAGTTCGCGCACGATTTCCAGCACCTGCTGTTCCTGCCCGGGCAGGGTCCGGCAGTCGATGAGGGCCTCGGCCGATTCCGGAATGACGTTGTGCTTGTAGCCGCCTTTGAGCAGGGTGGGGTTGGTGGTGTTCTGCAGTGTGGCGCCGACAAAGCGGGCCACCGTGCCGAGTTCCTTGAGGATCTTCTCCGGATCGTCGGGATCGAATTCGACCCCGGTGAGTTCGGTAACGCCGTCGAGGAACTGCCGCGTGGTCGGCGTGAGCTCGATCGGCCAGTTATAGGCACCAATCCGGGATACCGCGCCGGCAAGCCTGGTCACGGCGTTGTCGGTGTTGATCTGGGAGCCGTGGCCCGCGCGGCCGTGGGCCACCAGGCGGAGCCAGGAGAGGCCCTTTTCCGCCGTCTGGAGCAGATAGGTGCGCTGGCCGCCGATGGTGGCGGAGAAGCCGCCGACTTCGGAGATCGCCTCCGTGGCGCCCTCAAAGAGTTCGGGCCGCTTCTCGACGGCGTAGCGGGCGCCGTAGGTGCCGCCGGCTTCCTCGTCGGCGAAGAACGCGAAGATGAGGTCGCGCTTGGGTTTGCGTCCCGTGCGGGCGAAGTTGCGCAGCACGGACAGGATCATGGCGTCCATGTCCTTCATGTCCACGGCGCCGCGTCCCCAGATCAGGCCGTCCTTCAGTTCGGCGCCGAAGGGGTCAACCGACCACTGTTCGCGCAGGGCCGGGACGACGTCCAGGTGGCCGTGGACCACCAGTGCGCTGGCGGAGGGGTCCTCCCCCGCCAGCCGGGTGACCACGCTGGCGCGGCCGGGGGCTGCTTCGAAGATTTCGGCGTCCAGCCCGACTTCGGCCATGAGCCCGGCGGTGTATTCGGCGGCCGCGCGTTCACCGGGGCCGGAGCCGTCGCCGTAGTTGGACGTGTCGATCCGGATCAGCTCCTGGCAGATCCTGACGACCTCATCCTCTGGCCTGGTTTCGGTCCGGTTGTCAGTCATAGCGGCTCCTCGTGGCGGGTGGCTCAATTGCTTGCTTCAGCCTACCCACACCACCCCCGCGGACCCCGATTATTTGTTTCCGGAAAAGTCGTGCTAGAGTCTTTCTCGCTGCTTCCGAGAAAAGCAAAACGCTGAAAGGCGAAACGAACTCGGAATTACCACCTGCGCGGGTGGCGGAATGGCAGACGCGCTAGCTTGAGGTGCTAGTCCTCGAAAGGGGGTGGGGGTTCAAGTCCCCCTCCGCGCACAAGGGAAAACCCCTGGAATCCACTGATTCCAGGGGTTTTTTTCTGCCTCCCCGCCGACGGGCCGCGGCTTCGCCCCCGCTGCCGCTGAATACCAATACCCGCTGCCCCGGCCCGGAGCCCACCGGACGTGCCCGCCAGAGGATGGCCGCGCAGCGTTCTCGCCC
>NZ_CAKKMM010001076.1:0-1770 GCF_918698205.1 Microbacterium sp. Bi128
CGGCGCAGCTCTCCCGGGCACTGGCAGGGCTGGCGCTGCGGACGCTGGTGCGGGAGTACGGGTTCAGCGAAGAAGGGGCGCTTGACTACCTGCGCAGCGTCGCAGGCGGAGCCGCGCGGGAATCATCCGGCGGCACAGTCCACGTCCTGGTCCCCGATTCCGTTCCGGACCAGAACGTGCCCCAGCCCAGTCCCTATGCCGCGGCGCCACACGGCGGAGACACGCCCCCCGTCCGGCGGCGGCGGCGCAGGACGGGGACTCCGGCATAGGCGGACACCGGCGCGCGCCCCGCGGGACGGCTAACCGGGCTAAGCCAGGGCAGCGGTCACGCCGCGCTGGCGTCTTCTGTTCCCTGGGCATGGCCTGGCCGGAGGACCTTCAGCGCGCCGGACCACGCGATCACCTGGTCAAACAGCATCTGCAGGCTCTTTTCCGCGGCCGCCGTCGGGATGAAAGTGCGGTAATTCGCGAACTCCGTGGCCAGGGGCAGCGCCACCTGGGCCCGGACGTCGGCCATCTGCAGCTCCGCGGACACTCCGCGGAAGTGTTCGACGGCGCGGATGCCGCCGCTGCTTCCGTAGCTGACAAACCCGGCCGCCTTGTTGTTCCACTCCTTGTAGAGGTAGTCCACAGCGTTTTTCAGTGCGCCGGGAATCGAGTGGTTGTACTCGCCCGTGACGAAGATGTAGCCGTCGAATCCGTCGACAGCTTCGGACCAGGCCTTGGTGTAGGGCTGGCTGTACCGGCCGAGGGAGGGTGGCAGCGGCTCGTCCAGCAGCGGAAGATCAAAATCGGCGACGTCGAGGACGTCAAAAATGGCATCGCCGCGTTCTGATGCCCGGGCACTTACCCAGTCGGCGACGGCCTTTCCGAGGCGACCGGGCCGGGTGCTCCCGAGCACGATAGCGATGCGGATCATGGCGGGCTCCTTTCCGGAAGTAATGTTTGCCCACACTCAGAACAACAAAACAAAGGGCTCGAAACTTCCGCAACCGCCGTGGGCCCCGCGGGTTCAGGGGCTAACGCGCGGCACGTCGATGGTCCGCCAGGATCCGTCCGCCGCGCAGCACGGCCACGAGGTCGAAGCCCGGGTCAACGGCGATGATATCGGCGCGCATTCCAGCCCGGAGGGCGCCGATCTCGGTCTCCAGGCCCAGAACACGGGCCGGGACCAGGGTGGCCGCCGCGACGGCGTCGGCCGGACTCACCCCCGCCGCGATGGCCATGCGGACAACCTCCAACAGGGTCGCCGTGCCCCCGGCAAGGGCGCCGTTGCTCCGCAGGGTGGCCACGCCGTCGTGCACCACCACATCCGCGGGGCCGAGTTCGTAGTCGCCGTCGGGCAGCCCGGTTGCCGCCATGGAGTCCGTCACCAGCGCGATGCCCCCGGCTCCGACCAGGTCAAAGACCATCCGGACCGTCTCCGGGTCGAGGTGGACGCCGTCGCCGACGAGCTCGACGACGACCGTGCCTGCGGCCGCCAGCCGCAGGCACGCGGCCGCCGGTCCGGGACTCCTGTGGTGCAGGGGAGGCATGCCGTTGAACAGATGGGTCACCGTGGGCCGGGCGCGCGGCCCGAAGGCCCCGGAAGCCGCGCCCCCGCGGATGAGGTCCGCGGCCTCCGCCAGTGAGGCCGCGGCCACGGGGGCAGCGGCATCGGTATGGCCCAGCGAGGGGATCACCCCGTGGTCCGTGAGGATCCGGAGGAGCTCACCCGCGCCGGGCAGTTCGGGGGCGTACGTCATGGTCCGCAGGGCTCCGCCGGCCGCC
>NZ_CAKKMM010001077.1:0-1769 GCF_918698205.1 Microbacterium sp. Bi128
GCCTTTGGAGGTGGCACTGTCGGCTTCGGTGGCGACCAACTCCAGAGCGCACTCGGATGGTGAGCAAAACAGGCCTAGAAAGGGTTGGTTGTTGTGGGAAGAAAAGCTGAGCATCCGGTAAGGAATGCTCTGATCCTTAGTGGCGTGTTATTGAGCGCAACGGTCGCGGTGATCCTGGTAGGACCTCAGGACCACGTGTCACAGGAGGTCGTGGCACTACTCGCCGGCCTGGCCGTGGGTGTGTGGTTGCTGCGTTTCTCACCGCCCTGGCGATGGCTAGCCATGTTGGTTTTGGTGCTTTCCCTCGTTCTCTGTTTGGTGTTGGGCCCAGCCGGAATCGCGTGGTTCGGTGGGTTTATTTTGGGCACTCAGGCAGGACTGGCCTGGCAGCATGCAAGTAAGCGCCGTGAGCCCGCTCAGCAGGCCCGGGAAACCGCAAAAAAGGAACGCTGACGGCTGTCGGATCACGATGCAAGATGTGGATCGTCGGCGCTCTTGGTTTCGCAAATTTGCGCGTGTATCGTTGGCTATCGTTGTATATCGTTCACGGTCGTCCAGAGGAGAGCATGATGCGCAGTTCTTACCCGGCAGGCGGATTTCGCGGCAACAATGTCGACGGCATGTGGCAGGCCGTAGAGGAGTTGCGTTCGAGGTTCGAGAAGCGCTCGGGTTCCCGGGCGGGGCGTGGCGAGGTGCGCTCGGCTGTGCTGGCACTGCTCGCCGAGCGGCCGATGCACGGCTATCAGATTATTCGTGAAATCGAGGAGCGCAGCGGCGGCACCTGGAAGCCCAGCGCCGGCTCCGTCTATCCGACCCTCCAGCTGCTGGCCGACGAGGGCCTTATCCGTGCTGAGGAATCCAACGGCCGCAAGATCTATTCCCTGACGGACGCAGGCCGCGAGGAGATGGCGGGTGCCGGTACGTCAGCGCCCTGGGAGTCGACGGGTCCGGCGTCGGGCTCGGGATTCGCGGCGCTGCCCAAGGCGGGCGTCGAGCTCGCGCAGGCCGCCTCCCAGGTGGGACGCACCGGCACGCCGGAGCAGGTGCAGGAAGCCGTGGCGGTGCTCGATGACGCGCGCCGCCGGCTGTACGCGATCCTCGCCCAGGGCTGACCGGGGTGATGTCGGTTCGCCGGGACCGGGCAGCTCCGGGACCCGGCACCCGGGGCCACCGGGCCCGTTACCGCCGAATCCTGCGCTTCGCCGCATGGCATCTCGCGGTGACCTGGTGGTTCGAGCTGTTCCTCCCCCGCATCGGGCTGGTGCGGATTGCCGAGCGCACCAGGGCGAAGAGGATGCGGCGCTTCGCGCAACGCTTCCATGCGCTGGCGGTGGACCTCGGCGGCCTCATGATCAAAGTCGGACAGTTCCTGTCCTCCAGGCTCGACGTGCTGCCGCCCGAGATCACCAAGGAACTCGAGGGGCTGCAGGACGAGGTGCCTCCGGTTTCGTTCCCCGCGATCCGCGCCCTCGCCGAAGCTGAGCTGGGCGCGCCGCTGGAGCAGTTGTTCGCCTCGGTCGAGGAGACACCGATCGCAGCAGCGTCCCTCGGGCAGGCGCACCGGGCGAGGCTTGGCCCGGGCGACGCCGCCGACACCGGGCTCGACCGCGTGGTGCTGAAAGTGCAGCGGCCGGGCATCAAGGCCATTGTCGACGTCGACCTGGCGGCACTGCGCAAAGTGGGCGGCTGGCTCAGCCACGTGCGCCTGGTGTCTGATCGTGCCGACATGCCCGCCCTGGTCGAGGAGTTTGCGCAGACCAGTCTTGAGG
>NZ_CAKKMM010001078.1:0-1768 GCF_918698205.1 Microbacterium sp. Bi128
GGGCGGGCTGCGTCGAAGCAGATCGCCAGAGCGACCTTCCAGCCGTCGATCTCCAGGACCGCGGGATTGCTGCCGGCCACGAAGAGATCCTGCTCCGGTCCGTGCAGGTGCGTTTTGAAGCTGGTCTCGATGGAGCCTGTCGGATGGACCGCGAGGGCGGCCAGCCGCGGCATACCGTCCGCGTCTTTGAACGCGGCACCGACGACGGCGGTTATTCCGGTGCGCCGGCAGATTTCCCGGATGCCGTCCAGCCGCCGGTCAGCCGCGCTCAGCCACTCCCCGGGTCCGTCCAGCAGGTCCAGCCGGTATCCCGTCAGCGAGAGTTCGGGAAAGATGACAAGCCGGGCTCCATGCGACTCGGCGTCTTCGATCAGCCGGATGTGCTCGGGCACGTTGGCGGCAACGCCACCATCCAGGGCCTGGTATTGGACGGCGGACAGCGTCAACGCGGTGATTGAGCCAGTGGTCACCCTCCCATCCTATGCACCCCGTCTTTCGCCGGAGGGAGCCGAAGGTGCCGAGCAGTAACGCCCGACGGCGGTTTCGCGAAGGGCCTCTGCCCAGGCGGCTAGACGCTGGGCCGCCCGCACGTAGTCGAACAATTCGGTTGGAGTGAGGGCGTCGAGGTCCGTCTCGGCCAGCCGCCGGGCCAGCTCAGCTCCCGGCGGCACCGCGGCCAGCGCCGCACCTTCCTTCCCCCACTGAACGTCCTCGGCCGGCTCCCCGGCGACCAAGCGCCGGAAGAGGAAGTCCACGACGCCCGGGCTCATGGCTTTGAGGACGCCGGCCGCCGGCTCGCCACCGTTCGTCCGTCCGCCAGGCGTCGCGCTGGTCCATTGCGGGCCCGACGGATCCGGGCCCGGAAATTGTCGGCTTGTGGATTCCCGGCCGGTGAATTCGGGCTTCAGGAAGGCTGGCTCTGGGGCGTCGTTCATGCGCCCATCGTATTCGAACATATATTCGAATACAAGGGATGCCCGGAGAAGGATCGGGGCTGCGGGCAGGCCGAAGATGAGACGGTCACCGGGCCGATCGTGAGACGATCAGATGATGACGGCGCGCGGAATGACTACGGCTTCCCGGACCGTCCGGGGCACTCCCCCCGGCGTCCGGCTGGCCGGTATCGACGCCGCGCGCGGCCTGGCCCTGCTGGCCATGATGGCCACCCACGTGCTGGCAACCTTTGAGCCGGACCCGCAGCTCACGCCCACCTGGATCGGCCTGGCGTTTTCCGGACGGGCAGCCGCGCTGTTCGCCGTGCTGGCCGGAGTCGGGCTCGCCTTGTCCACGGGGAAACAGCAGCCGCTTGAGGGCGCCGAACTGCGGGGTGCCCGCAGAGGCATCGCCTTGCGGGCGCTCGTGATCGGTGCCGTCGGGCTCTCCCTGGGCGGGCTGGAAGTCAACATCGCGATAATTCTGGTCCACTACGCCCTGCTGTTCCTGTGCGTGCTGCCCTTTGTCGGGCTTGGGCTGAAACGCCTGGCCGCACTCGCGGTCCTCTGGATACTGGCTGCCCCCGCCCTGGCCTACCTCCTGCGGCCGTGGCTGCTGTCCGCCGATCCGCCCCTGCGGCTGGGGCACAACCCAAGCTGGGAGGATCTGGCCACCCCGGCCAGGCTGCTGGGCGACCTCTTTCTCACGGGCTACTACCCTGTCCTGCAGTGGATCGCTTATCTCCTGATAGGGCTGGTGATCGGTCGGATGGCGCTGTGGAAAGCGGCCGTGCCGTTCCTGCTCGTTGCTGCCGGCACGGTGGTGGCCGTCATGT
>NZ_CAKKMM010001079.1:0-1766 GCF_918698205.1 Microbacterium sp. Bi128
ATCCGCCCCGCCGCGACCTCGCGGAGCTGGCCCGCCGTTTCGGTGTGCGCAGCGTCGGCGACGTCGAGGGCGCCGTCCTCACCGGCATCACGCTGGCCACCGCCGATCTGCGGGAGGGAGAAGCCTTCGTCGCCATCCGCGGCGTGAACCGTCACGGGGCGGAGTTCGCCGCGACCGCGGCTGAGCGCGGAGCCGTCGCGGTCATCACCGACGAGGCGGGCGCCGAGATCGCGGCATCCACGGGTCTTCCGATCGTCGTGGTCGAAAACCCCCGCGCGCTGCTCGGCGACCTGTCGGCGTGGGTGTACGGCACCGGCGCCGACGACGACCTGCCGCAGCTGCTGGCCACGACCGGGACGAACGGCAAGACGAGCGTGTCGCACTTGCTCGAAGGCATCCTGGGTCAGCTCGGCGTGGTCACGGGCCTGTCGTCGACGGCCGAGCGCCACATCGCGGGCGAGGTCATCGTGTCGCGGCTGACGACGCCCGAGGCCTCCGAGTTCCACGCCCTCCTGGCGCTCATGCGCGAGCGCGGGGTCGAGGCCGTGGCCGTCGAGGTGAGCGCGCAGGCGTTGACCCGCCATCGCGTCGACGGACTGCTGTTCGACGTGGCCGGCTTCACCAACCTCACGCACGACCACCTCGACGACTACGCCGACATGCGCGAGTACTTCGAGGCCAAGCTCCCCCTCTTCCGCGCGGACCGGTCGCGCCGTGGCGTGGTGTGCCTGGACTCCGCCGCCGGAGCCGAGATCGCCGCGCGGGCCGAGATCCCGGTCGTCACGATCGTCACGCCGGCGATCGCCGAGGATCCGACCGCCGAGGCCGACTGGACCGTCGAGATCGTCGCGGAGCGCCAGGACGGCACCGAGTTCACCCTTCGCTCGCGCGACGGGCGCACGTTGACCACGGTCGTCCCGGTGATCGGTCGACACATGGCGGCGAACGCGGGCCTCGCGATCGTGATGCTGCTCGAGGTCGGATACTCGTGGGAGCAACTGTCGGACGTTCTCGACGGCGGCCGCATCTCGGCCTCGCTGCCCGGACGCACGCAGCTGGTCTCGGGCCCCGCCGGGCCCGCCGTGTACGTCGACTTCGGCCACTCCCCCGACGCGTTCGAGAAGACGCTCGCGGCCGTGCGGCGCGTCACGCCCGGAAAGGTCGTGATGCTCTTCGGCGCCGACGGCGACCGCGACGCCACCAAGCGCCACGACATGGGGCGCACGGCGGTCGAAGGCAGCGACGTGCTGATCGTCACCGACCACCATCCCCGACACGAGAATCCGGATGCCATCCGCGACGTGCTCGTCGAGGGTGCGCGCCGCGCCCGCCCCGACGCCGAGATCCACGAGTTCAGCCCGCCCGAGCGCGCGATCCTCGAGGCCGTGGCGCTCGTGGGCGAGGGCGACGCGATCCTGTGGGCCGGCCCCGGACACCAGGACTACCGCGACATCCGCGGCATCCGCACGCCGTACTCGGCGCGCGAGCTGTCGCGCCGCGCGCTGCGCGCTGCGGGCTGGGCGGTTCCGGATCCGCAGTGGCCCGTCCCCTACCCGGCCGACCGCACGCCGTCGTCCGACCCCGAGCGGCCCGTCGACTTCCCCGCCTGACGGCCTCGGCGGGGCCGTCGCCGCGGATCCGCACAACTCCTGCGCCCCCGGCCTGCCGCGCACGCGGAGGGCTGCGTCATCCAATTCCGCCGGAGTTGTGCACGACCCCGGCGTCCCGCGGCCCCGCCCGGGCCACCCGCACAACTCCTGCACGAC
>NZ_CAKKMM010001080.1:0-1760 GCF_918698205.1 Microbacterium sp. Bi128
GGGCCTGACCGTCCTGGGCTGGCGTGAAGTCCCGATCGTGGCCGACCTGGTCGGGGCCATGGCCCGGGCCTGCATGCCGTACTTCTCGCAGCCGTTCTTCGCCTCCAGCACCGGGGAAACCCTCGAGCGCAACGAGCTCGATTCCCGCGCCTGGCGGATCCGCAAGCGCGCCCAGAACAAGTTCGGCGTGTACTTCCCGTCGCTCTCCTCCCGGACCATCGTCTACAAGGGCATTCTCACCACCGCGCAGCTCGAGCCGTTCTACCCGGACCTGTCGGACAAGCGCTTCAAGACCAAGCTCGCGATCGTCCACTCGCGCTTCTCCACCAACACCTTCCCGTCCTGGCCGCTGGCCCAGCCGTTCCGCACCATCGCGCACAACGGCGAGATCAACACCGTCAAGGGCAACCGCAACTGGATGCGGGCACGGCAGTCGCAGCTCGCCAGCCCGCTGCTGGGGGACTCACCCGAAGAGCTGTTCCCGATCTGCACCCCGGGCGCCTCGGACTCGGCCTCCTTCGACGAGGTCGCCGAACTGCTCTGGCTCTCCGGCCGGCCCATCACGCACTCGATCATGATGATGATCCCGGAGGCGTGGGAAAACCACGCCACCATGGATCCGGCCCGCCGCGCCTTCTACGAATACCACTCGATGCTCATGGAGCCGTGGGACGGCCCGGCGGCCGTCTCCTTCACAGACGGCAACCTGGTCGGCGCCACGCTGGACCGCAACGGCCTGCGCCCGGGCCGGTACTGGATCACCGAGGACGGCCTGATCGTCTTCGCCTCCGAAGTCGGCGTGATCGACGTCGAACCCTCCAAAGTGGTCAAGAAGGGCCGCGTCTCGCCGGGCAAGATGTTCCTGGTGGACACCGGGGCCGGCCGGATCATCGACGACGCCGAGGTCAAGGCCGAGGTCGCCGCGGCGAACCCCTGGGCCGAATGGGTCAAGGACAACCTGATCGACCTCAAGAACCTGCCCGAACGCGAGCACGTCGTGCACACCGCAGCCTCGGTCAACATCCGCCAGCGCACCTTCGGCTACACCACCGAGGAACTGAAAATCCTGCTGGGCCCGATGGCCCGCACCGGCGCCGAACCGCTCGGTGCCATGGGCTCGGACACCCCGGTGGCCGTGCTGTCCAAACGCCCGCGGCTGCTCTTCGACTACTTTGTGCAGTCCTTCGCACAGGTCACCAACCCGCCGCTGGACGCCATCCGTGAAGAGCTCGTCACGTCCCTGACGTGCGCAATCGGCCCGAACGGCAACCTGCTGGACACCAAGCAGGTCCGGCAGCCGCAGGTCTCGCTGCCGTTCCCCGTGATCAACAACGACCAGCTCGCCAAGATCGCGAACATCGAGAGCGCCGACGGCGGCAAGGTCGCCATGAAGGTCCGCGGACTCTACCGCCCCGAAGGCGGCGAGAACTCCCTCCGGGCCCGGCTCACCGAAATCTGCGAACAGGTCTCCGGCGCCATCAACCGCGGCGTCCAGTACGTGGTGCTCTCGGACCGCGACTCGAACGCCCAGTGGGCCCCGATCCCGTCCCTGCTGCTGGTCAGCGCCGTGCACCACCACCTGCTGCGCAGCGCCAACCGCACCAAAACCGCGCTCGTGGTGGAAGCCGGCGACGTCCGCGAGACCCACCACGTCGCCGTGCTCATCGGCTACGGCGCCTCCGCCGTGAACCCGTACCTGGCCATGGAATCCGTGGAACAGCTCATCGCCTCCGGCGACGTCGTGGGGGTCACCCCGCAGG
>NZ_CAKKMM010001081.1:0-1758 GCF_918698205.1 Microbacterium sp. Bi128
GCTGTATGCCTACGCAAGTGCGCCTCAATCCGAGCACAGGCCCGCGTGGGCTGCCTTCAACCGCCAGGCAAGGAAGGCCCCAAAAGCTGTCGGCATCTGGCATGAGACCTTCCAGGTAAGCAGGGCCGAGAGCATGTATGTCTCTATGCCTACCGAGGGTCTCGCGCAGGCCACAGAGCTTCTGCCCGTGGGGCCCGGAAGCCAGCAGGCGAAGGACCGGCTGTCCAACCCGGGCTGAGATGACCGGTGCCTTTCCGGATCAGGGTTTGGTCGGGGAATCCGGCATCCGGCAGCGGGCCGCGAGCCCCGAGAGCAGGATGGTGATTCCCTCATCCAGTTCGGTCATCCCGTCGTAGTCGGCGAGGACCGGGGCGAGGGCGCGGAGCCGGGGGAATTCCTTCGGTGGCAGGCGGTGCAGGCCCAGCCGGAGAAGGGCCTCATTTTCCTCGGGGTCGACGACGAATTCCTGCAGTTCGTTGAGGATGTGCCCGTAGAGGTATCCGTAGTAGGCGCGGTAGACGTGCAATGCGTCAACGGGGGCGAATCCGGCGTCGATCAGCAGGGACAGGATCTGCTCCAGTGGACGCAATGTTCCCAGCGGCCGCAGGCCCAGGGGTGTTGACAGGGGGCGGGTCACGAGGAGGGGCACGACGTTAGGGTGCCGGAGCGCCAGGAGCCGCAGGTCGTGGGCAATGCGCCGGAGCTGCGACTGCCAGTCGGGATCATCGGGAATGATGGCCAGTTCATTCAGCACGAGTTCTGAGACGCCGTCCAGCAGGGCTGCGCGGTTGGCGGCGTAGCGGTACAGGCTCATGGGATCCCGCCCGAGTTCCTGCCCGAGCCTGCGCATGGTGAGGGCGTCGAGTCCCTCGGCGTCCACCAGTGCCAGTGCCGTCGACAGGACAATCTCCCGGCTGAGGCGAGCCTTCTTGCCGGGAGCCGCAGGGGGCGCCGGGTGCTCTTCGGGCGACATGGTTTTCCGTTCGGGTCGGTACAGAGTGGTTACAGTTCCGGGATGAAAAGCCGGTTGCTTAATGTGTAGTCTACGCCTACAGTCTACATCGTAGAGAAGTTGCATTGGCTGGTTTCCGCAGGATGTGGACCGCCAGCCCAGTAACGCTTTATTCCCGGATCTGCGGTGACGCAGCAGTGCGGGATCTTGCTTCATCGCCCCGTGCATGGCCTTGACGCTCAGCTGCTGTAGCCACACGGCGGCACACAATGCACCGCGAAGAAACGAGCCACTCATGGCAACTTCCCAATACGACCAATTCCTGCAGGAAGCCACCACCCGGGACCCTGCATCCGACCACGCACTGGGCCGGGACTGCCTCTACGGGCTCTACACCAGCTGGTGCTTCCTGAGCCAGACCGCGCCCCGCCCCGAAGATGCCTTCTGGGCGGCCATGAAAGAAAAGCAGATCCATCCCAAGCGCAACGGCCTCCGCATGAAAGGACCAGCCGCGGCGGACTACATCCTGGCCAGCTACCCGGGCCTGGTCTGACCCGGATGACAATCACGTCAAGCACGTACTTGCCCCGGGATGCCCACCAGCCCCGAGGGCGGCGGCCTTGGTGTGCGACATGTGAGACCGACCGGCACCTGCTCCTGGACTCTGTCGCCACCTTGAATCCGCAGCAGGAAACCCTCGCGGCCGCCATCAGCTGCACCAACTGCGGCAGCTCGCACGTGGTAGCTACGACTGCGGCGTTTCTCGCAATCATCCCGGCGCGGAACGGGAACAGCGGCGGTGCCAT
>NZ_CAKKMM010001082.1:0-1757 GCF_918698205.1 Microbacterium sp. Bi128
CTCCTGGACGTCCCCGAGGACTACGGCACAGACCTGGATGCCCTGCACGATTCGCTGCACGACGTCGCGGATGCCGTGACAGACGACGGCGAGGCCCCTGTCACGTTCATCTGGCAGGTGCCCGCCGCGCTCCGCGCGGACCGCTCCTTCGGCGTCATCTGCGAAACGCTGCAGGACGCCGAAGGCTACGCCGGCAAGAGCCTGGACGTCATCGCCGTCTGCCTCTAAAGAGAGCTAGCACGCCACGCGGTGACGGTCAGGCCGCGGTGACGGTCAGGCGTTGACGATCAGGCCCAGCTCCGCTTTTGAGGCCAGGGCATCGTTCTTGGGGAGCACACGCACGGTGTAGCCGAAGGACCCCGAACGGTCGATCACCAGCGTGCCGCTGAAGAGGTGCCGGCCCTTGCCGAGGTCTTCGGCGGCCTTGAGCTCCGCGACCGTGATGTCCGTCAGCTCGTCGGTGTCCTCGGCCCGGCCGTAGGCCACCTCAACATAGACGTCGTCCGGTGAGAGCTCACGCAGCGCCACGTATGCATTTACCTGCAGCAGATCGCCGATCTGCGGGTCCTCGGAGACCCCCACCGAGTCGACGTGTTCGACCTGGATGTGCGGCCATGCGGCCCGGACCCGTGAGCTCCATGCCGCCAGGGCCTTGGCCTGGGCGTAGTTGTCCGCCACAGCGTGGCGCCCTGCGATCGCGGCGGGCCGGTACAGGACGTTGACGTAGTCCCGGAGCATCCGTTCCGCGGAAACCGCCGGGCCCAGGTGGGACATGGTGTGCTTGATCATCGAGACCCAGTGCGTAGGAACGGCCTGCGGGCCGGGCTGGGACGGTCCGGCAGCGCCCGCGGCGTCGGACACGGTCAGCCCGTAGAACCGCGGCGCCACCTGCGTTTCGAGCAGCTCGTACAGTGCCGCCGCCTCGATGTCGTCGCGTTCCTCCGGGGAGGCGTCGTTGTTGGCGGTCGGGATCGCCCAGCCGTTCTCGCCGTCGTACATCTCATCCCACCAGCCGTCCATGACCGAGAGGTTCAGCGAACCGTTCAGGGCAGCCTTCATGCCGGAGGTACCGCAGGCCTCCAGGGGGCGCAGCGGGTTGTTCAGCCACACATCACAGCCGGGGAACAGGGTCCGGGCCATGGCGATGTCGTAGTTGGGCAGGAACGCGATCCGGTGCCGCACGGCGGGGTCGTCGGTGAACCGGACGAGGTCCTGGATCATCTTCTTGCCGGCATCGTCCGCCGGGTGGGACTTCCCTGCGATGACCAGCTGAATGGGGTGCGTCTTGTGCAGCAGCAGCGCCTTGAGCCGTTCCGGGTCGCGCAGCATCAGGGTCAGCCGCTTGTAGGTCGGCACGCGGCGGGCAAAGCCGATGGTCAGGACGTCCGGGTCCAGGACGGAGTCCGTCCACGCCAGCTCGGCGTCGGCCGCGCCGCGCTTCTTCCACGCGGCCCGGAGCCGGCGCCGGACATCCTCGACCAGGGACACCCGCATCTCGCGCCGCAACGCCCAGAGGTCCTCGTCGGTGACGTTGTAGGCCAGGTCCCACCGGCCCTGCGCCTCCGCCTCGGCACCGAAGTGGTCCCGCGCCAGCGCGGCGATGCGGGGGTCCACCCAAGTGGGGACGTGCACGCCGTTGGTGACGGAGGTGATGGGGATTTCGGAGTGGTCGAAGCCCGGCCAGAGGGCGGAGAACATCCCGCGCGAGACCACGCCGTGCAGTTTGGCCACACCGTTGGCCCGCTGGGCCAGCCGCA
>NZ_CAKKMM010001083.1:0-1756 GCF_918698205.1 Microbacterium sp. Bi128
CGTCCCGCCTGCGCACGTGGATGAACAGCCCTTCAGGCTTCATGGTCAGCGTGTGTTTGATCTGCAGCTCATAGCCCGGGTCCGCCGCCGTGACCTCGAAGCGCTGCAGGAGCTTGGCCAGGAAGAGCATGGCCTCCTGCAGGGCAAATCCCCGGCCGATGCAGGAGCGCTGCCCGTTGCCGAAGGGCTTCCAGGCATTGGCGGGGATTTCGGCGGCCCGTTCCGGGGAGAACCGCTCCGGGTCAAAGAGGCCGGCGTCCTCGCCCCAGGCCGCCTTGTCCCGATGCAGTTGCGGGATCAGGACCATGATGGGCTGGCCCGCGGGGACTTCGTAGCGGCCGCCGAGCATCGTGTCCTCGTAAGGAGTCACGTTGAACGCCGGAGCGGTGGGCCACAGCCGTAGCGTTTCCTTAAGGATCTGGTCCAGGTATCCCAGCCGGGGCAGGTGCTCGAACCTGGCGCTTTCGGTACCAAGGACCTCGTCCACTTGTGCACGCGCCTTGGCCAGGACGCCCGGATGGCGCAGCAGTTCGTAGAGTGTAAAGGACAGCAAGCCGCTGGTAGTCTCGTGCCCGGCGATCAGGAACGTGACCATCTGATAGCGGATGTTTTCATCGGATAGACGCTCACCGGTCACCGGGTCCGCCGCGCTGAGCATGGTGTCCAGGATGTCTTCGCTGCCGGGCGGGCTGGGGTTGCGCCGCCGGTCACTGATGATCTGTTCGGCGACCTCGAACATCAGGGCATGGTCTTCTTCGAGCTGGTGCCGCCTGCGCAGCATGATCTTGTTCTGCACCGGGAGCCTGCGCGCCCGGTCCCCGGATTCAACCAGGGCGCGGACCATGGCGCCGACGAACGGGTGCATCTCCTCCCGGTAGAGGCTGTTGAACCGGTAGCTGAACGAGCACAGGGCGATGGTGTCCAGCGTCAGGCGGGTGGTGCTGTCCGGAATGTCGATCCGCGCCGTGGGGCCCAGCCTCTCCCACTTGAGCAGCAGCTGCTCGACGATGTCGTCCATGCCGGCGAACATCCGCTTCAGCGCTGCAGGCCCGAACGCCGGCATCAGGATCCGGTGTGCCTTTTGCCAGTTGGGTTCCTGTGTATCTGCGGTGAACAGGCCGTCGCCGGCGAACTGCCTCACCTGCCGAAGGGCAACGCCCAGCACTTTGCCGAACCGGGACTCGTCGCACACCTCGTTGACGAGCTGCTGGGAAGAGATGGCGACGATACTGCGGTTGAAGAACTGGATGCGGACTATGGGGCCGTACCGCTCGGCCAGCTCGACTATTCCCAGGATTCCCTTGCTGGAGTCGATGTCCGGCAAATTGCCGACCACCGGCCTCGTGGGAGGCTGCGGTATGGGGACGCTGGGTGAAGTCATGGCCACTCATAGGCGATCGCCAATGGACGCGCTGTGAGCACTGCTTACTGCCTGGCCGGACGGAACCGTCCTGCCGGAACCACGATACTCCGGTCCGATCCCGCACAAAATAGCTCCTGCCCGGCTTCGCGGGCCATCGTCCCTGACGGCCGAACGCCAAGAAGCGAAGGGTCGGAGACTGTTTTCTTCGTGCTGTCTGCCGGGACGCCCTTCTTGTCAGCGGGCGGGGTCAGAGGGGCGCTTCTTAGCCGGCGGCCGTCGCTGAGGTTCGCAGCCCGTGGACGAACTCAAGCTTGTCGATAACTGCGGCGGAAAGGACGAAGGGGTAAAGATCATCTTTCCCCATGCTGCGGTTGACCTGGTTCAGGGCAAGGG
>NZ_CAKKMM010001084.1:0-1755 GCF_918698205.1 Microbacterium sp. Bi128
TGCCAGGAGCACGGCCGCCCCGGCGCGGTCGTAAAGGACGCCACTGGCGAGGGCCCCGACGGCGCCGGCCCCCATGGCGCCGGCGTACAGCAGCGGAACCACCGAAACGGGGACAGCCACGTCGGCCGTCAGGTGATAGGAGATGACGCCGAAGGCGACCAGTCCGGCGCTCCAGAAGAACCCGGCCAACGCGAACAAGATGAAGACGCTGGAGAGCGCCGACGGCGGCCGCCCGGCGGGTTTCCCGCGGGGCGGCTCCGGCAGTACGGAGGGGTCGGCCGCAGGCCTGTCCGCGCCGGGATCCCGGACGCGGCGGCGCAGCCAAACGAGAATCGCCAGCGCCGCCGCCGCCGGAATGATGAGCACCGCAAAGGCTGCCGGCAGTGAGCCGGTGGTAACCAGCACCGCCGAGACGAGCAGCGGGCCCAAGAGCGCCCCGGCCAGATCGAGGGACTTGTGGACGGCGAAGCCGCGGCCCCGGCCAACCGGCCCGGCGACGGTGGCGAGCAGCACGGTTTTCGCCGGGCTTCGGACGGCTTTGCCGACCCTGTCCCCGATGATGAGCACGGCCGCCAGGGCCATCCCGGCGGTCCCGGCGAGCGGCGTCAATGCCAGCAGCGGGACGCACACCGCCGTCAGCACATAGCCGGCCATCGTGAAAGTCCAGTACTTCCCGGTGCGGTCCGCCCAGGGGCCGAACACCAGCCGGAGTCCCTGGGACGCGGCTTCGGCGGCGCCGGTCACGAGGCCGACGAACAGCGCGGACGCACCGAGCTGGGCCAGCAGGGGACCGCCGAGCGGGCGGGCGCCGTCGGACACCATGTCCGCGGCGAGGCTGACCAGGCCGAAGCCGACAACCGGGCCCCACAGCCGGTGCCGCCAATTCCCGGTTTGGCCGGACCGCGACGGCGGGTATTGCTGGCCGGCTGGCATCCTGCGCCGGGGCCGTTCCATTTCCTAAGGCTGACGGACGGCCCGGAAAAAGACAATACGCAGGTCAGGGGCCTGTCGCGGGGTCGAGGCGCAGAAGGAAATATTGGCCAAAGAGGTTCTTTCTGGGCGGCAGCTTGGTACTTTTTGAGAGCCGATCCGTATTGTGCGGGCCGGGGGGACCCACAATGACGGACTGAAAGGCAACACACCCATGAGCTCGGACGGCACCCACCGGCACCCGCCGGAAGGGGCCCTCATCCTCGGTGCCGCCCCGCGCGCCAAGAGCCGCACCAACCAGGCCGCACCTGCACGCCATTCTCACGGAGGAACTGTGAAACCGTTTTCGAATCCCCCACTCCACGCCGGGGGAAGGCGCCCGAGCCTGACTGCCACCCTTCTGGGCATCGCTGTGGCTGCCGGACTGGCCCTCACCGGCGTCGCCGCGGCCTCGCTTCCCCTGGCCTCTGCCGCCACAACGCCGCAGCCCACCGGCTGGCTGCACACCTCTGGCGCGAGGATCCTGGACTCGAACAACGCCCCGTATACGATCAAGGCCGCGTCCTGGTTCGGCATGGAAACCACCGACTGCATGCCGCACGGGCTCTGGGGAACCCTGACCATCGACGAGGCCCTGGCCAACATCAAATCGATGGGATTCAACACCGTCCGCCTGCCGTTCTCCAACGAGTGCCTGGCAGCGGCATCCATCAAGGGCAACCTGAACTACTGGGCCAACCGCGCCTACGCGCTGGAGGGCAAGACGCCCCTGGTCCTGATGGACACCGTGATCGCCCGCGCGAAGGCCAACGGCCTGCAGATTAT
>NZ_CAKKMM010001085.1:0-1755 GCF_918698205.1 Microbacterium sp. Bi128
GGTTCGCCCGGCGCCGGGCAAAGCGCTGCTGCGACCAGCCGCCCGCAGCCGTCCGGGACTGGACATGCCGTGTACCGGTCTTCGACGCGAGCACGGCGCCGCCGCTCACCACCGCCACCGAGTAACCGCCGCGGCGGACCAGTACCGCCCCGATGCCCCGCGACTGGGACGCCAGGGAAGCGAGGCGGGCGACGGCGTCGCCGCCGCGCCCAGGACGGCCGTCCGCCGGCCACGGCGCCCGGAGCAGAGCCACGGCCCCGTCGGCGGCGCGCAGCTGCAGACCGTCGTCGAGCTCATCCTCCACCAGTGCGCCGTGGCTCGCGGCGAAGCGGTCCACCCAGCCCGGCAGCCGGTCGCCGGAGACGAAGGCTACACGGGTGTCGGGGGTTGTCATGGCGCGGGTCTCCGTTATGAGGGTGTCTGGGCAGGCGGGAACTAGAAGTAGCCTATCTATGTGGATGATCTCTTTGGCGCAGGGCGGGACGGCGGCGCCGCTACCGAGGATGACGGCGACGCTGACCAGACCGGCGAGGGCAGCCGAGTCTCCCCGCGCAGCCCCCTCGCCGTCCGGATGCGGCCCCGCACCCTCGACGACGTCGTGGGCCAGCACGCCGCCGGCACGGACGCCACCGGCCCCGCGGGTCCCAGTTCACTGATCCTCTGGGGCCCTCCGGGTACCGGCAAGACCACCCTTGCCCATGTGATTGCCAAGGGCCCAGGGCGGAAGTTCGTCGAGCTCTCCGCCATCACCGCCGGTGTCAAGGACGTCCGCCGCGTGATGGACGAAGCCCTGACCGCGCGCGACCTGTTCAAGACCACCACCGTCCTCTTCCTGGATGAGATCCACCGCTTCAACAAGGCCCAGCAGGACGCCCTGTTGCCCGGCGTCGAGAACCGCTGGGTGGTCCTGGTCGCCGCGACCACCGAAAACCCCTCCTTCTCCGTCGTTTCCCCGCTGCTGTCCCGCTCGCTGCTGCTGACCCTGAAACCGCTCACCGACGCCGACGTCGAGGGCCTTCTCCTGCGGGCCGCAACGGATGACCGCGGGCTCGGCGGCAAAGTGGAACTCAGCGACGAGGCCCTGGCACACCTCGTCCGGCTCTCCGGCGGGGACGCCCGCCGTGCGCTGACCGCGCTCGAGGCGGCGGCCGGCGTCGCGTTCGGGGACGCGGACGACACTGACGCAGTCGTAGCCGGCACAGCCAGCGGGGCGCCCGAGGCGGCCCCGGTGAAGATCGAGCTCAAGCACACCGAACGCGCCCTGGATGTTGCCTCCGTCCGCTACGACCGGGCCGGGGACCAGCATTACGACGTCGCCAGCGCGTTCATCAAGTCGATCCGAGGTTCCGACGTCGACGCCGCGCTGCACTACCTTGCCCGGATGCTGGAGGCGGGTGAGGACCCCCGGTTCGTGGCCCGCAGGATCGTGATCTCGGCGGCTGAGGACGTCGGCATGGCTGACCCGACTGCGCTGCAGACCGCCGTCGCGGCGGCCCAGGCCGTACAGCTGATCGGCATGCCGGAAGGCCGCATCATCCTCGCCGAGGCCGTGGTGCATCTGGCCACCGCGCCGAAGTCCAACGCCGCGTACATGGGCATTAACCAGGCGATCGCCGACGTCCGCGCCGGGCTCGGGAACGGCATCCCCGCCCACCTTCGCGATGCCCACTACCCGGGCTCGAAACAGCTCGGCCACGGCAAGGGCTACAAGTACGCCCACGATGCCCCGCACGCCGTCGCCACGCAGCAGTACCC
>NZ_CAKKMM010001086.1:0-1753 GCF_918698205.1 Microbacterium sp. Bi128
TTGCCTATCTCGAACTGTGGCTTGACCATGAGGACGAGGTCGCCGCCGGGCAGGGTGCAGGCCGCGAGTGGCGCCACCACAAGCGTCAGCGAGATGAAGGACAGGTCAGCCACCGTCAGGGCGGCCGGTCCGCCGATTTCCGCGGCCGCCATGTAGCGGACGTTGAGGCCTTCGTGCACGGAAACCCTGGAGTCATTCCGGATTTCCGGCACCAGCTGGCCGTGCCCCACGTCGACGGCCACCACGTGGGCCGCACCGCGCCGAAGCAGCACATCGGTGAACCCGCCGGTGGAGGCGCCGGCGTCGAGGCACCGTTTGCCTGCGACGTCGACGGCGGGAAAGGCATCCAGCGCGCCGGCCAGCTTGTGCCCGGCGCGGCTGACGTAGCCGTCCTCGGCCGAGGCCGTGACGTCCAGCGCGGCGTCCTCCGGGACCTGCAGGGACGCCTTGGCGAGGACCTCGCCCCCGGAGCTCACCTTGCCCTCGGCAATGAGCCGGGCGGCATGGGTCCGGGACCTGGCGAGCCCCCGGCTGACGAGTGCCTGGTCAAGCCGGCTCACGATCCCCCGTTCCCCGCGGCATGGATACGGCGCGCCACGCCGGCGTGGCCGGCGACGTCTTCGTTCAGGGCCTCCAGCAGGGCATCATGCATGCCCGCATAGACTTCGCCGTGCCCGGACACAGGCATTTGCCGCACGGCCCCGAGGCGGTCCAGGACAGCGTTGACGGCCGGATCCAGGACTGCTGCCGCGTGTTCTGGTGCGGCGTGCCCGGACAGCTCCGCCGGGAGCTGCTGCGACGGCAGCTCGGGCCAGGCGACATCGGCCGCAGGGGTCGGCGCCTCAGCCGGCTGTTCGTCTGGGGCCTGGTCCAGTCCCTGGTGTAGCTCGCTCATGTGTCCAGCCTAGTGATCGGACCACTCGAGGACCGGAGCCAGCGCGCTGGTCGTCTCGGGGTTTGCGGCCCACCAGGCCGAACAGGCGGCACGCCACGAATCGAGGTCGGCGGGGTCGCCGCTGATGTGGACCGACTGCCCCCGCACGACCGCCGAGGCCGTGCCGCTGCGGAACCGCCCGGCGTCGTGCTCTACGGCAGGGTATGGCGCGTACAGGCCGGTCAGATCATTGATGAGGAAATCGGGGCGTTCCACAGACCGTGCCGCGAGGATCGATTCCCTCGTGTCCACTCCGGTCAGCACAGCGACGGTGGCGAAACCGGCGTTGTTGCCGCCCAGGATGTCGGTGTCCAGGCGGTCGCCGACGACCAGCGGCCGGTCCGCCGCCAGCCGCTTGGCGGCAGTGTGGAACAGTGGGGCTTCGGGTTTGCCGGCCACGACCGGACTCTTGCCGGTCGCGGCTGCCACTGCGGCCACGAGCGTCCCGTTACCGGGGGCAATTCCACGCGCCTGGGGAATGGACCAGTCTGTGTTGGTGGCCACCCACAGGGCGCCGCCGGCGACGACGTACGATGCCTCGGCGAGGTCCTTCCAGCCAAGTTCCGGACTAAAGCCCTGAACGACGGCGACGGGGGCATCCTCCGCGCCGCGGACAGGACCCAGGCCAACCAGTTCAATTTCCCGGGCAAGTGCGGCACTGCCCGTGATCAGCACGTGTGCCCCGGCCGGCAGCATCGACGCCAGCAGCGCTGCCGCCGCCTGCGAGGAACTCACCACCTGGTGGTCCTCGGCGGGGGCGCCGAGATCGCGCAGGTGCTGGGCCACCTGTGCCGGGGAACGGGATGCGTTGTTGGTGAC
>NZ_CAKKMM010001087.1:0-1749 GCF_918698205.1 Microbacterium sp. Bi128
CAGCGCTCCCGGAGAGCGCCGCCGCTGTGCGGCGCCGCGTCCGTGTAGCCCAGGGAGGCGACGATGTCCCGGACCAGCTGCCCGAGCGGCTCGGGCGTGGCGGTTTCAGCCACCGCCCGGGTCGCGGCCCGGAGCTGCAGGATGGCGTCCCGGACCTCCTTCCGCGCGAAGAACCGCTCACCGCCGCGCAGCTGGTAGCCGATCCCCGCCGAGGCCAGCGCCTGTTCGTAGGCTTCGGACTGCCCGTTGGTGCGGAAGAGCACGGCGACCTGGCTCGCCGGTGTTCCGGCGTCGAGGAGTTCACGGATCCGCGCGGCGACAGTGGCGGCCTCCGCCTCGTCATCCGAGCATTCGGTGAACCGCGGCACCGGGCCCGCCGGCCGCTGCGCTACGAGCTGCAAAGGCGTGGCCCAGGCGGCGTCCGCCACCGGGCCGCCGCTGCGCCGGCCGGCGAGGAGGTCGTTGGCGAGCCTGACGACCTGGGGCGTGGACCGGTAGTCCCGGATCAGCTTAACGACGTGGGCCTCGGGATACATCGCTTTGAACCCGAGCAGGTGCTTCGGGGAGGCGCCGGTGAAGGAGTAGATGGTCTGGCTGGCGTCGCCCACGACGCAGAGCTCGTCGCGTCCGCCGAGCCACAGCTCCAGGAGCCGCTGCTGCAGCGGCGAGACGTCCTGGTACTCGTCGACGACGAAGTGCCGGTACTGTTCCCGGACGGTCGCTGCCACCTTTGGGTCCTCCTGCAGGATCCCCACGGTGATCAGCAGCACGTCCTCGAAGTCGATGACGTTGCGGTCGGTCTTGACGTCCTCATAGGACTGGAAGACCCGTGCCACGGCCGTCAGGTCGAAGCCGCCCGGATTGCCCCGGCCCTGGGCGTTCTCCAGATAGTTCGCCGGGGTCAGCATGGATACCTTGGCCCACTCGATTTCGGAGGCGAGGTCCCGGATGGAGGCGCGGTCCGTGCTGAGCCGGAGCCGCCGCGCGGCCTCGGCAATCATCTGTGCCTTGTGGTCCAGCAGGTTGGGCAGGGTGCCGCCGACCGCCTGCGGCCAGAAGAACTGCAACTGGCGCAGCGCCGCGGCGTGGAAGGTACGGGCCTGAACGTTGCCGACGCCGAGGTCACGGAGCCGGCTGCGCATCTCGGCGGCAGCCCGGGCCGTGAAGGTGACAGCGAGGAGCCGTTGCGGGCTGTACACCCCTGAGTGCACGCCGTAGGCGATCCGGTGCGTGATGGCGCGGGTCTTGCCGGTCCCGGCACCGGCCAGGACACACATGGGCCCCTGGAGGGTGCTGGCAACCTCGCGTTGCTCGGCGTCGAGGCCGCCGAGGATCCGTTCCTCCAGCGAACGGCCGTCAGGTTCCGGGGCATCGGCAGGCGGGGCATCGCCCGACGTCGAGCTACCCGACGGTTCCCCGCCGGGGATGGTGCTGAAGTTCAATTTCTCTGTGGTCACTTTTGCTGCTCAGTCGGTAGTCGGTGTCCTGCGGATAGGGGCAGGCGGTGTCAGCCTGTATGGGGCAGTGTCAGGCGCTGTCCGCGGCGTCCTGAATGATGCCGCCGTACCAGTGTTCAATAAGGGACCGGGCGATGGAGAGCCTGCTGGAAATGACGATCTCGCCGCTGAGGACGGCGTCCTGCAGTTCGCTCCGGCTGAACCACCGTGCCCTGGTGACCTCGACGCCGTCGGGCCGGGCTTCGGTGTCCGGCGTGGTGGCCGTGAAGCCGAGCATCAGGGAGGCGGGAAA
>NZ_CAKKMM010001088.1:0-1749 GCF_918698205.1 Microbacterium sp. Bi128
GGCTTAGGCGATGCGGTCGATGATGAGCTTCTGGGCGGGCCGGGAGCCCTCGGGGGCGATCACGGCGGCGTGTTCGAGCGCTTCCTTGGCACGCTCGAACTTCTCCGGTGTGTCCGTGAGCAGGGTCATGAGCGGTTCGCCTGCCTTGACCGTGGCGCCGGGCTTGGCGTGCATCCGCACCCCGGCACCGGCCTGGACCTGGTCCTCCTTGCGGGCGCGCCCGGCACCGAGCCGCCAGGCAGCGACGCCGACGGCCATCGCGTCGAGCTCCACCAGGACACCGTCGGCCGGGGCGTAGATGACCTCGGATTCCTTGGCGACCGGGAGCTTGGCGCGCGGGTCTCCGCCCTGGGCCTCGATCATCCGGTTCCAGACGTCCATGGCCCGGCCGTCCCGGAGTGCTGCCCGGGGATCGGCGTCGCGGATGCCGGCGCACGCCAGCATTTCCTCCGCGAGCCGGACGGTGAGTTCGACGACGTCGTCCGGGCCTCCGCCGGCGAGGACCTCCCCGGATTCCTCGACCTCGATCGCGTTGCCCGCGGTCAGGCCCAGCGGCGTGTTCATGTTGGTGAGCAGGGCCACCGTGTTGACGCCGGCGTCCTTGCCCAGGGCCACCATGGTTTCGGCCAGTTCGCGGGCGCGGGCCTCGTCCTTCATGAACGCGCCGCTGCCCACCTTGACGTCGAGCACCAGCGAGCCGGTGCCTTCGGCGATCTTCTTGCTCATGATCGAGGAGGCGATCAGCGGGATGGCCTCCACGGTCCCGGTGACATCGCGGAGCGCGTAGAGCTTCTTGTCCGCCGGGGCCAGCCCGGCGCCGGCCGCGCAAATGACCGCCCCGACGTCCTGGAGCTGGGCCATCATTTCCTCATTGCTCAGGGCCGCACGCCAGCCCGGGATGGCCTCGAGCTTGTCCAGGGTGCCGCCGGTGTGGCCGAGGCCGCGGCCCGAGAGCTGCGGCACTGCCACGCCAAACACCGCTACAAGCGGAGCCAGCGGCAGGGTGATCTTGTCCCCGACGCCGCCGGTGGAGTGCTTGTCCGACGTCGCCTTCACGCCGCCGTCGGGCCGCCGCAGGCTGGAGAAGTCCATCCGCTCGCCGGAGGCGATCATGGCCGCCGTCCAGCGGGAGATCTCGGCCCGGTCCATGCCGTTGAGCAGGATGGCCATGTTCAGGGCGGCCATCTGTTCGTCGGCGATGGCGCCGCGGGTGTACGCGTCGATTGTCCAGTCGATCTGGGCCGGGCTGAGCACACCCTTGTCCCGCTTGATGCGGATGATGTCGACGGCGTCGAACGCTTCACTGTTGTTGGGGTTCTGTGTCGGAAGTGTCACCGGGGTTCCTCCAGGTGTTGGGGGCCAAAGGCATCGGGAAGGACCTGGTCCATGGTCTTGATTCCCTGCGTGGTCATGAGCTCCATGTCCGGAGCCCGGAATTCGTAGAGCAGCTGGCGGCAGCGCCCGCACGGCATGAGGACATTCCCGCCGGCGTCGACGCAGTAGAATGCGCGCAGCCGTCCCCCGCCGGTCATCTGCAGGTTGCCCACCAGGGCGCACTCGGCGCACAGGGTCAGCCCGTAGCTGGCGTTTTCGACATTGCAGCCGCTGACGATCCGCCCGTCTCCGGTGAGGGCCGCGGCCCCCACCGGAAACTTCGAATACGGCGCATAGGCGTTCTTCATAGCGGACACTGCCGCAGCTTCGAGTGCAGCCCAGTCGACGTCGATGCTGTCCATTCTCAGCCCTTGA
>NZ_CAKKMM010001089.1:0-1749 GCF_918698205.1 Microbacterium sp. Bi128
GTCGCGCACCGTGATGTCGCGCACCATGTCGAGCTCGCCCAGCGGGCGACGCAACTCCGGATCGGTGACGGCGGCGACGGCGGCGCGCACGCGGTCGGCGGCCGCCCCGGTCACGGCGCGGCCGGTTTCGGTTCGGCGGCGTCGCTGTCGTCGAGACGTTCCAGCGCGGCCTTCAGCTCGGCGCGCAGGCTCTCTTTCGTGATGACCTCGTCGGTCAGATCGCGCACGGCCATCCGCAGCGCCACGATCTCGCGGGCCAGGTACTCGGTGTCGGCGAGGTTGCGCTCGGCGCGCTGTCGGTCTTGCTCGATCTGGACGCGGTCGCGGTCGTCCTGTCGGTTCTGCGCGAGCAGGATCAGCGGCGCCGCGTAGGAGGCCTGCAGCGAGAGCACGAGGGTGAGGGCGGTGAAACCGATCGCGGCGGAGTCGAAGCGCAGCTCGTCGGGCATGAGGGAGTTCCACCCCATCCACATCACGCAGAACAGCGTGAGCGACAGCAGGAACGTCGGGGTGCCCATCGCCCGGGCGACCCATTCGGTGAACCGGCCGAACCGGTCGCGCGAGGGCTGCGGGGTGCGGGGTGCGAGCATCCCGGTGCGACCGCGGGGCGCGTCGAGCGAGGTCTGTCGTTGTGCACGTGCCATCAGCGCCTCCTCGGGGTCTGCGTCGGGATCTGGGGGATGCTCGCGGTCGCGAGCGGTCTGATCGTGGTCCTGGGTCTCGGATCATCGCCGTCGTGCGTGCGCCAGTCGTCGGGCAGCAGGTAGTCGAGAACGTCGTCGACGCTCACGCATCCGACCAGTCGGTGGGCCTGATCGACGACGGGCAGCGACACGAGGTTGTAGCTCGCGAGCATGCGCGCGACCTCGGCCGCCGAGGCATCCGCGGGTACCGGCTCGAGGGTGTCGTCGATGATCGCGCCGAGCCGCTCGTGCGGCGGGTAGCGGAGCATGCGCTGGAAGTGCACGGTTCCCAGCAGGCGCCCCGTGGGCGTCTCGTACGGCGGCAGGGTGATGAACACGGATGCCGCGAGCGCGGGATGCAGCTCGTGGCGCCGGATCAGCGCGAGGGCCTCGGCCACCGTCGCGTCTGCGGACAGCACGATGGGCTCGGGGGTCATCAGACCGCCGGCGGTGTCGGGTCCGTACTGCAGCAGGGCGCGGACGTCGTCGGCCTCTTCGGGCTCCATGAGGTCGAGGAGCTGTTCGAGGCGCGTCTCGGGCAGCTGACCGAGGAGGTCGGCGGCGTCGTCGGGCTCCATGGCATCCAGGATGTCGGCGGCGCGCTCGTCGCCGAGCTGCTCGAGGATGTGGACCTGCTCGTCCTCGGGCATCTCTTCGAGGGCGTCGGCGAGGCGGTCGTCGCTGAGCTCTTCGGCGACCTCGATGAGACGCTCCTCGGGGAGGTCGAGGAGGGTGTTGGCGAGATCCGCGGGCTTGAGGTCGGAGTAGGTCGCCACCAACTGCTCGGCCGACTGCGCCTGGCCCGGGGTCTGCTGTTCGCGGACCTCGTTCCACGCCGCGAAGGTCGTCGCTCCCTTGGCGAACGGGGAGGCGCTCGTGCGGGGACGCCGCAGGAAGAGCTGGCCCACGTCCCATTCGCCGAGACGGTTGCGCTCGATCGCGACGTCTTCGATGACGGCGTCGCCCGACCCGTCGACGAGGTGGACGCGCCGTCCGAGCATCTCGGCCATGACCCGCACCTCGCCGCCGCGCTGCTGGAAGCGGCGCACGTTGATCAGCCCGGTGG
>NZ_CAKKMM010001090.1:0-1747 GCF_918698205.1 Microbacterium sp. Bi128
GTGATGATCACGAGGATCAGGCCGAACAGCATCGCCAGCCCGAAGGCTGCGAACGCGGCCCGTTTGACGTGCTCCGGGCTGGCCGCCCCCGAGCCCACCAGCCGGAGCGGACCCACCCGGTCCTCATCCGTGCCCCGGATCCCGTCCGAGTAGTCGTTGGCGTAGTTGACGCCGATCTGCAGGAGCAGGGCGACCAGGGCGGCCAGCACGGCGTTCAGCAGGATGAACGAATCCATCTCGTAGGCGGCTGCGCTGCCGATCAACACCGGTGCGATTGCGGCCGGCAGGGTGCGCAGTCGGGCGCCTTGGATCCATTGTGCGGCTGTGGCCACGGTCAGTACCTCGTTGGTTGGTTGAATGCTCGTTGGTGGTTTGAGTTGCCGGCCGGAAGCCGGAAGCGCTTGTCTATTTTCCCTGATGGAGGGCGTCCAGCCGGACCGTCATGCCCAGCCGGTCCGGTTTCCCGTTGGGCAGCATGAGCAGTTCCGCGGCGGGCAGCACGGTTTTCGGGGCCAGTGCGCCCAGCGACGGTGCCCAGGTCTGGTTCCGGCGGTCGGCGAACGCCGCCAGCCCTTCCGGGGAACTGTCGGCCACTGCGACGTACGCGGCCAGGGCGTGGCCCCACTCCGCGGACGGCACACCGGCGACAAAAGCCGCCCGCACGCCGTCGAGCTTTTCCAGCTCAGCCTGGACATGGGCGGCGGAAACTTTGACGCCGCCGGTGATGACGACGTCGTCGGCCCGGCCGAGTACGGTGAGCCGGCCGTCGGAGTCCAGTTCGCCGAGGTCATTAGTCCGGTACCAGCGGACGCCGTCCGCTTCGATGAACGCCGCTGCCGAGAGCTCTGGGGCCTGAAGATAGCCGGCGGCAATGGTTGCCCCGCCCAGCAGGATGCGGCCGTCGTCCTCCACCCTGACCAGGACGTCCTCGAGCGGGAAGCCGTCGTACACGCACCCGCCGCAGGTCTCGGACGAGCCGTAGGTAGTCACCACCCGCACGCCGGCGTCCCGGGCCGCGTCGAGCAGCTGCGCGGACGCGGGTCCGCCGCCGAGCAGGATGGCGTTGAAGCGCCGCAGCACCGCCAGCGTCTCGGCGGAGGGCGCGTCCAGCAGGCGCTGGAGCTGGGTGGGCACCAGCGAGGTGAAACGGATCTTGTCCGTGAGCTCCAGCGCCGCGGCGGTGAAGGCCTCCGGCGTAAAACCGCCGGAGAGGTCCATGGCCCACGGGCGGGTCCCGGCAAAAAGCGAGCGGACCAGCACTTGGACGCCGGCCACATACTGGACGGGAAGGGCTAGCAGCCACTGGCCCTCGCCCTTGAGCGCAAAGGCGGTCGCCACAGACGAGGCCGCCAGGGCCTCGACGGTCAGGACGGTCGCCTTCGGCGTGCCGGTGGACCCGGAGGTCCGGACCACGACGGCCGCGTCCTCGATGCCGGCCGTGTCAGGGAACCCCAGCACCGGCGAGCCGTCCGGCCCGGCGGAGAGTTCGACGGCGGGTCCCTCGCCGTGGAGGGCAGCAGCCAGCGCCTTGAGCGCAGGCTCGATGTTCATGGCTCCGGAAGTCACAGCGCGCCTTAGAAGTAGTACGGGAAAGCGGACCAGTCGGGATCGCGCTTCTCGAGGAAGGCTTCCTTGCCCTCCACGGCCTCGTCCGTCATGTACGCCAGACGGGTCGCCTCGCCGGCGAAGACCTGCTGGCCGGCCAGGCCGTCGTCGGCGAGGCGACCCGTCTGGCGTACATGACGGA
>NZ_CAKKMM010001091.1:0-1747 GCF_918698205.1 Microbacterium sp. Bi128
GGCATGCTGCACACGTCCGTCGGGCAGCTGAATGTCTACCCCAACTCGCCCGTGGTGGTGCCGTCACGGGTGAGCCTGCTGCTGGACCTGCGCAGCGCCGACGAAGCTGTCCTTGCCGAGGCGGACGCCCTGCTGGACAAGCGGATCGCCGGGATCGAGAAGCTGGCGAACGTCACGGTGGAGCGCAACCACTCCCACACGTGGCCCGTGACCCCCTACCAGCCAGAGGGCGTTGAACTCGCGGCCAAGGTGGCGGCGGACCTGGGCCTGGCGAACAAGCCGGTCATGACCTTGGCCGGGCACGATTCGACCAACATGAAGGACCTTGTCCCGACGGTGATGCTGTTCGTGCCCAGTGTGGACGGGATCTCCCACAACGAGCACGAATACACCACGGACGAGGACATCGTGGCTGGCCTGGCGATGCTCACCGAGGTAGTGAACCGGCTCTGCAACGGCGACCTGGCGGACTGACCGCGGCCACCAACGGCTGAACTCCACAGGTCCTCCGCGGCCGCACCGGAACCCCCGGGCGCCTGGCCAGTGCCTTCTCAGGCGCCTTCGGGCTTCTGCGAGATCCAGAGCATCGCCCCGTGGGGGTTCTCCGGCAGGTCAGCCGCGTCCGGGTTGGCCACGTGCAGGGTCCGGCCGAAGGCCTCTTCCGTCAGGCTGACCCGGTGGCCGGCGGCCGCGAGGCGGTCCCGCAGGCCGGCGAGGTCGCCGGTGTATTCAAACCCCAGGCCGGTCCGGGCCGCGCCGCTGGCGGGCCGGACCATCAGCACGCCGCCGTTCTTCGCCGTGAAATCCGCGGTTTCGTCGTCGTCCGGGGCAGGCCGCAGCCGGGCGCCCATGTTCCGCAGGGTTTGCTCGGCGGCGGCCGCGTCCGGCGTGAACCAGACTTCGACGACGGCGAGGGCCGGATCGGCGTCCGCGCACTGCGCGCCGTGGGCGGCCTTGTCCGCGAAGAAGCCGAACCCGTCCTCGCCCGTGATCCGGCAGGTATCGCCGTGACGGGCGCTGACCAGCTCGGCCGGGGTGGTCCCGTCCTCCGCGCCGGCCAGATTGGTGCGGCGCGCGAATTCTGCCAGGTCTCCGACCTCGACGCCGAAGTCCGTCTTTCCATCCAGCACCATTCCGGCACCGGCACCGTCCCCGGCATCAGCCCCGGCGGCACCCGCCGGGACCCGGTGCAGCGCGAGGCGGCCCGAGCCGGCATCGAACTCCTGCCAGTCGCCGTCGTCGACTGTGCGCACCATGCCGAGGGCGGACAGCAGGCCCTCCCACTGGTCCATGCGGGAGGTGTAGTGGATCGGGCGGACGCGCAGCATGGGATCTCCTTGCGAGGGACGGTTTTTGGCTCCTCCTGACATGGTGCCACCAAAGCACCCCTCCGGTCAGCACGGCAGGGCACAATGGGGCCATGGCTGTTGAACTGGAGGAACTGCTGGTCAAGGACGCCGCCGAGTGGCGCGCCTGGCTGGAGCAGCACCACGCGCAGAGTCCCGGGGTGTGGCTCGTGCTGCACAAGAAGGGCGGATCGGTGACGGAGCTGGACTACGAAGCAGCGCTGCAGGAGGCACTGTGTTTCGGCTGGATCGACGGGCAGGGGCGGCGCCGGGACGAGGAAAGCTCGTTCCAGCGGATGACCCGGCGGGGACCCAAGAGCGTGTGGTCGGCCCGGAACGTGGAGCGGATTGACCGCCTGGAGGCGGCGGGGCGGATGGCCCCCGCCGTGCAGGCGGCCATC
>NZ_CAKKMM010001092.1:0-1747 GCF_918698205.1 Microbacterium sp. Bi128
ATGCTCCACCGGAGAATGCTGCGATGTGGTGGTAAAGGCCGTCTGCTGCGGGGGCTGCGAGGAGCGCGGTCGCCGAGTAGGCGCCGGCGCTGTGACCGGTGACGGTGACATTGTTCGGGTCGCCGCCGAAGCGGGCGATGTTCTCTCTCACCCACTGGAGGGCGGTGATGATGTCCTGGATGGCGAGGTTCGTGGCGTCTTCGAGTGCTCCGCCGTAGTGGGAGAGGGAGAGCCAGCCGAAGGGGCCGAGTCGGTAGTTCAGCGAGACGCCGACGGCACGGCCGGTTGCGGCGAGGCCGGAGGCGTTTGAGGTGGTCTGGGTGTTCGCTCCCATCTCGAATCCGCCGCCGTAGATGTAGACGATGACGGGGAGCGGTTCGTCGGCGGCGTCTTCGGGTGCCCACACGTTGAGGTTGAGGCAGTCTTCGCTGAATCCGTTGTCGGCCTCGAGCCATGTGGGGGCGCCTGCCTGAAGGGGTGCGGGTCCCTTCTGCTCGTAGGGCGCGTCAGGGTTGAAGGGCAGCAAGTCGGGGCTGTGGAAGCGTTCTGCGGTGGCGAAGGGGACGCCGAGCCAGGAGCGGATGGGGTGTGATTTGGACATGTGGTGAGCCTTTCGAGCGGTGGTCAGTTGTCTTCGGGCGGTGTCGTCGCGGCACCGGGTTGGTCGTTGCGCAGCTGTGCCCAGTGGCGTAACCGTTCGGTGATGGCTCGCTCGTACCCGAGCGTGGTGGGTTCGTAGAACGTCTCCCGGGTCAGGCCATCGGGGAAGTAGTTTGCGCCGGAGAACCCGGTCTCAGTGTCGGGGTCGTATTCGTAGCCCTTGCCGTAGCCGAGGTCTTTCATGAGTCGGGTCGGGGCGTTGAGGATGTGTGCAGGCGGCATCAGCGATCCGGTGCGTTTGGCAGCGGCGCGCGCCTTGTCGAATCCGCGGTACACGCCGATCGACTTCGGCGCAGTTGCCAGGTAGATGACGGCTTGGGCGATTGCGAGTTCTCCCTCGGGCGAACCGAGGCGGTCATAGACATCCCAGGCCGCGAGGGCCTGTTGGACGGCGTTCGGGTCGGCCATACCGATGTCTTCGGTGGCGAATCGTGTGATGCGGCGGGCGATGAACAGGGGGTCTTCACCGCCATCGAGCATTCGCGCCAACCAGTACAGGGCTGCGTCAGGGTCGGAACCGCGCATCGACTTGTGGAGCGCGGAGATGAGGTTGTAGTGGCCTTCCTGGGATTTGTCGTAGAGAGGTGCCCGTTTCTGCACGGCGGCGGCGAGGGCGGCCGGGCCGACGGGTGCGGGCAGGGCTTGCACCTGTTCGATCATGTTCAGCAAGTACCGGCCGTCACCGTCGGCCATCGCAGTCAGCGCCTCGCGAGCCTCATCAGTCAGCGGTAGAGGCCCGCCGATGAGTGCTTCGGCGCGCGTGATGAGGGTGCTGAGCGCGGCGTCGTCGAGGCGTTTCAGAACAAAACCCTGGCATCGGGACAACAGCGCGCCGTTGAGTTCGAAGCTGGGGTTCTCCGTGGTCGCGCCGACGAGGACGACGGTGCCATCTTCGACAAAAGGCAAGAACGAGTCTTGCTGGGCGCGGTTGAAGCGGTGGATCTCGTCGACGAACAGCAGCGTGCCCTGACCGACCTCGCGCCGACGCTGCGCGAGCGCAAACACCTTTCGAAGGTCCGCGACGCCGGAGAAAGTGGCGGAGAGCTGTTCGAACGCAAGGTCAGTCTCCTCGGCGAGGAGCCTCGCG
>NZ_CAKKMM010001093.1:0-1742 GCF_918698205.1 Microbacterium sp. Bi128
ATCCTGCATCGTCACCCCGTAGTTGACCCACGAATCCACGCCAAGGGAGCAGCGGTTGCCGAGAACGATGTAGTCGGACTTGAAGGCCCCGTCTTCCATGTAGTGGCCCTGAATGGTGGCTCCTTCATTGAACGCACAATCATCACCGATAGCCACAAGAGTTTTCTCCGGTATGTTGGCGCCGGCATCGTAGAGCCGCTTGCCGACTTTGACGCCCAGCATTCGCCAGATCACGGGCTTGAACGGGGTTCCGTTGAAGCCCGGCATGGCCAGCAGCTTCCATAGACGTTCGTGCCGCCAGAAGTAGGGGTCGTAGATGGAGCAGTATTGCGGCTTCAGGTGGCGGAAGCCCATGACCGAGCGCTCAACAAGCACGGCAATCAGTACGCGGAACAGCAGCAAGGTGAGCATCATGGCTGCGATCGCCAGCACACCGAGGAAGCTGAATGCCGACACGGCAACGGCGGCGCTAAACGTGGCAACAAACAACAGGAACCAGCGCACGGCCAGGAACAGCACCATGCTCAGGATGTTGTGCCGGTTCTTTGCCGGGAGAGCGCTGTTCCGCGCCTCTGCAATCGTCTGTTCATCAAATTGGGCGTCACGCTGAACAGACCGGGGAATCTCGAACGGCGGTGACCCCAGCAGGCCCACATCCGCACGGATCGGACCGTCGATCGGAATCATCACCTTCGTGGCCAAGAGACAGTTCTCCCCGACCCTGGATCCGATCGGAACACTGATGGCATTACCGAGAAAGTTGTGGCCAGCCAGGTGGACCCGCGAGAGACGGAACGACGTGCTTGAGAAGTCGGCGTTCATCATGTTGAGGCCGTCCGCGACCATAGTTCCTGTTCCCACTGAGCTCAGGAACGGCGACTCGTGGGCCAGTGTGGGGCCGAAGTTTGACCCGGTTTGCTCCACCCTGCCGAGGTTATAACCCAAGGCCTTGAGATAGTGCACTATGTACGAACTGTCGCCGAAGACATCTTTGTACAGTTTGACGTTGGACACGCGGGCGATCATGCGCTGGATGGTGAAGTGCACGCCGTACAGCGGATAGACCTTTTCCGGCTTGATGAAGCGGTTGAGCAAACGCGGGATGCTGAAGATGATGATCAGGCCGGTGATCAGCCCGACAACGAACAGAACCAGCGTTACGGCGAGTACGTCTATGAAAAAGCTTGGGGAGCCGGGCTGCAGGTGTCCGGTGCTCAGGTAGGGCGGCAGGAGCACGGCCAGCCCGAGAAGGCCCGCCGGAACCACCAGCACCAAACGGTTGAACAACTGGAGAAGGCTGAAAATGACCCTGCGTCGCGTGCCGCAATTAGTGGGCGGGACACGCAGGTAATTGGTGTTGGTGCGCGCAGCAGGCGAACCGTGCCAGATTTGTCCATCAGGTACAACCTGCCCGGTCTGCAACGATGAAGCATGTCCCAGCTGAGTCTCGTCTCCCATCGACGTACCGATGTCCAACGTGGTTTTCTCCGACACAAGGACATTTCTGCCCAGCATCACGGGACCGGTTTCAATCATGCCCGAGCGTGCCCGATAGCATTGGAACGAGGAGTTCTTCTGGATGACTGTGTTGTCACCGACGCTGAGCAGGTCCGGGCACGCGGGCACCTTCCGGGAGAAGATCACCACCCCCTTGCCGATCTTTGCGCCCAGGAGCCGCAGGTACACCACATACAGCGGAGAGCCGGCGAACAAGACCAGTGGATTTGCCCTGGTAAGTGTCT
>NZ_CAKKMM010001094.1:0-1732 GCF_918698205.1 Microbacterium sp. Bi128
GGCGCAGCCGGGGTGGGAGTACGCCAATCTGGCCATCCGCAGCAAACGGCTGCGTCACATCGCCGGCGAACAGCTCGGTCCCGCCGTGGCCATGGAGCCGACCCTCGTCACGCTCTACGCGGGCGGCAACGACATCCTGGATTTCGGCACGGACATCGAGGCCCTCATGCGGGACTACGAGTCCCTGGTGGCTGCGCTCGCCGGCACGGGGGCAACGCTGGTGCTCTTCACCGGCTTCGACGTCAAGGTCTCCGCGTTGCTGGAGCCGCTGAAGAAACGCAACGCCTTCTATAACCGGCGCGTCCGCGAGATCGCCGGCCGCTACGGCGCGGTGCTTGTGGACTACTGGTGCTTCGACGCCTTCCATGACCCGCGGATGTGGGATTCGGACCGGCTGCATATGTCCAAGGCAGGCCACAAATACCTCGCCTCACAGGTCCTGGACCACCTCGGCGTGCCGCACAAGATCAAACCCAGGGAATGGGAGCCGCCCGTGAAACCGGGCCTGCGGGAGTGGGAACGCCGGCAGCGCCGCTGGGTCCGCGACTGGGTATTGCCGTTGTTCGGGCGGAAGCTCCGCGGCGTAACCCTCGGCGATCAGCTCCGGCCGCGCTGGCCCGAACCCGTGCGGGTCCCGCGCAAGGGCGGCCTGAAGAAACTGCTGCCCGACCAGCGCGCCAGCGGCCAGTCCGGCGCCGGGTAGCCGCCGGGACTCAGCTGTCCAGCAGGTTTTCGTAGCCCGGAGCCACCCTGTTGGCGTGGAACTCCATGACCTCGAATTCAGCCACACCGTTGACGTAGAACGGGTCCTTGGCCAGGGCGGCGTCAAGGCTGGCCCGGTCCGCGTTCGAGAGCAACAGACCGCCGGTGCGGGGGATTTTGCGCCCCGCGACCATGAAGACGCCGTCGTCGAAGGCTGCCTGCAGCCACGTCACGTGCGCCGGAAGATGGAACTCCACAATGTCCTCGGGGACTTTGTATGTCAGGGAGACTACGTACATGCGGCCAGCCTACCGGTAGCTGGCCACGGACAGGCGGGAAGTTTTCCGGAATTGCCCCCGCTGAAGTTGAATCGTCAAGCTTCCAGTCTCCTAGAATGTAGCCATGACAGAACCCCGCTGGCTCAACGCCGACGAACGACGGGCCTGGCTGGCCCAGCTCAGCATCAACACCATGCTGCCGGCCGCCCTGGACACCCAGCTCCACGCCGCGGGCAAGCTTTCCCTGTTCGACTACAACGTGCTGGCGATGCTTTCCGAGGCCGAAGGGCGCTTCCTGCCCATGAGTGAGCTCGCCGCGCGCACCAGCGCCTCCCTGTCCCGGCTCTCGCATGTGGTCACCAAGCTGCAGAACCGCGGCTGGCTGGAGCGCAGGCCGCACCCGGGCGACGCCCGCGTGACCACGGCCCACCTGACCGATGCCGGAATGCAGACGATTGTGAAACTCGCCCCGGGGCATGTCGAGGCGGTCCGCTCACTGTTCCTCGACGCCCTGAGCCCCGAGGACGTCGCGGACCTGGCCCGGATCGGCGAAAAGATCGTGGCCCGACTCGACGACGACCACTGGATCCTGCGCGACATCTAAGCGCGACAGCCGAAGGTGCCGCAGTCCGACGTCGGGCATCACCGTCTTTGTTGCTCACGGCAACTGCTGGCAGACTGGATCCATGGATTTCACGTCCCGCTACGTTGCCCTTGGAGACTCCTTTACGGAAGGCGTCGGCGACGACGAC
>NZ_CAKKMM010001095.1:0-1730 GCF_918698205.1 Microbacterium sp. Bi128
GTGGTGAACAGCTCCTGCGGCAGCTCGACGTCGCGCTTGGCATCGAGGTTGCGCACCGCGATGCCCTGCAGTTCCAGCCGGGCGCCCGTGCGCGCGGCCAGGGCGTCGGCGTCGTCAATGAGAATCCGCGCAACCTGGGCCCCAACGTTGCCACAGCCCAGGAGGGCCACTTTCAGGGTTCGCAATTCAGACATTCAGACTCCCATGTCGCGGTTGAGCAAATCTTCTTCGGTTTCCCCGCGGACAATGAGCCGGGCAGATCCGTCGCTGACAGCGATAACGCCCGGCCGGGCCAGATAGTTGTAGTTGCTTGACAGGGCCCAGCAGTAGGCGCCGGTCCCCGGTACAGCAAGCAGATCACCGGCTGCCACGTCCTCGGGCAGATATACATCTCTAACAACTATGTCGCCGCTCTCGCAATGTTTGCCCACCACTCGGGACAGCTGCGGCGCCGCGGCGGAGCTCCGCGACGCGAGAATCGCCGAATAATCCGCGTCGTACAGCACCGGCCGGGGGTTGTCGCTCATCCCGCCGTCCACCGACACATAGCGGCGCGGGTGCGTAACGTCCCCGGCTCCGTCGTCGCCGGCCGCGGCACCAGCCGTGGCCGGGGAATCCACCCGGACAGTCTTGAGCGTGCCGACCTCGTACAGCGTAAAGGTGGTGCTTCCGACGATCGCGCGGCCCGGTTCGATCGAAATCCGGGGGGCGGTTATGCCGAGGGCAGCGCATTTGGAACGGACGACGGCGGCCATCGCCTGCGCGATTTCGGCGGCCGGGCGCGGGGTGTCCACGGGGGTGTAGGCGATGCCGTAGCCGCCGCCGAGGTCAAGCTCGGGCAGCACGATGGAGTACTTCGACTGCATCGCTGCCAGGAAGTCCAGCAGCCTCTCAGCGGCGAGGGCGAAGCCGTCCGGTTCGAAGATCTGCGAGCCGATGTGGCAGTGCAGGCCCAGCAGTTCGATGCTGGCGTGCCCGGTGGCCGCGGCCACAGCTTCCTCTGCGGCGGACAGTCCGGCCTGGTCCGTGGAGTCCCCGGCCATGGACAGGCCGAATTTCTGGTCCTCGTGGGCCGTGGCGATGAATTCGTGGGTGTGGGCGTGCACTCCGGGGGTCAGCCGCAGCATGACCCTGGCGGTGTCGCCCCGGTTGGCGGCGATCGCCGCGACGCGTTCGAGCTCATCGAGGCTGTCCACCACGATCCGTCCCAGCTGCATGTCCAGCGCCCGGTGGATTTCGCCGTCGGACTTGTTGTTCCCGTGCAGGGCGACGTCGGCGCCGGGGATGCCGGCGCGGAAGGCCACGGCGAGTTCGCCGCCGGACGCCGTGTCCAGGCGCAGCCCCTCTTCCTCGACCCAGCGGACCACGGAGGTGCACAGGAAGGACTTGCCGGCGTAGTAGACGTCCACTCCCCCGCAAATATCGGCGAAGGCGTCGTTGAAGGCGTCGCTGAACGCCCGGGCCCGGGCCCGGAAGTCGGTCTCGCTCAGCACGAACAGCGGCGTGCCGTACTGGCGCTGAAGCTCACTGACCGTCAGCCCCTCGATGGTGAGCTCGCCGTCGTCGTTGCGCGCAACACCGCCCGCCCACAGCGGTTCGTGGAGGGCATTGAGGTCGGCGGGGACCTCGAGCCAGTCCGGGGCGAGCGGGGACTGTCCTGAATTTGCGCTCATGGCGGTCACATCCGTTCCGGCGCCGAGACGCCCAGCAGTTCCAGTCCGTTGGCCAGC
>NZ_CAKKMM010001096.1:0-1727 GCF_918698205.1 Microbacterium sp. Bi128
ACCGTGGAGAGGTCCGGAGTATCAGCAGCGCCAGCAGTAAGGATTCCGCATGACCCACAGTGAGCCCACCATCCAGTCCGCCCACAGCTACCCCACCGTGCTGACCACCGAAAGCCTCAAAGGCGGAAACGAGGACGTTGTCGACGCGAACGTCAACGTGGTCAACGCCATGTTCGAGGAGTTGCTGGACACGGAAGAGATCTCCCCGGCCGCGCTGCGCAGTTACTACGTGGACTTCTACCTCACGCAGGCGCTGGCCGGCGGTTTCGCGCAGTACGTGTTCACCGCGCCCGAACGCGAGGAAGTCGACCCCTACGTCCGGGAAGGCCTGGAGGCCATGGGTGCCGCCGCGCACCTGGAGCTCTTCAACCGCACGGTGGCCGCCTTCGGCGCCCTTACCGACACCGACGTCGACAGCTACCTCGACGGCGGCAGCGGCTGGGCCGCCGGAAGCACAGAGGAAGACGAACCGGGCGACGGGGTCTCCGACGCCGTTCGGCGCATCGAAGAACTGGACGGGGAATTCGAGTCGATCCTCGCAACAGAGGACATCGCTGCGCTGAATGCCGCGTGGCTGCGCGGTCAGGAGGACTTGCTGGTCCTTTCCGACGACGACCTCGACGCCCACATTGCCGGGCGGGTGGCCCGGCTTTCCGACCTCGCGGAGCGCCAGGCGGCAGCCGCCGAGGAGGCGCTCCTGGACGCGCCGGAGTTCGAGCAGATAATCCGCGAGCTGTGCGGCCTCGCGGGCCACAGCCTGGTGCGGATCACCATGGGCGATCCGAATTATGAGCACAACGGGGAGACCACCCTGGCCTGGCACTTCACCACGGAACAGGGCGAATTCCTCATGCTGGAGGACGACGACGAGGCCTTCATGCTCAATCCGCGGACCCAGGAAATCCTCGCGGCTGTGGAGTTCGAAGAGGCTGTTGACTTCGAAGGGGCTGTTGAGTTCGCAGGGTCAGCGGAGTTCGAAAAGGCCCGCCCGTAGGCGGCCTTCCGCGACAGTTTTCCGGTACGGCCGGCGTCTGCCCCCAAATGCAGGCGCCGGCCGTGCCGTGTTGAGCAACCCGTGCCGACTAACTCTGGCCCGGCCGTGCCGGGTTTAGTTTTCCTGCCCGGCGGACCGGGCCCGGCGGATCCGCGGCCGGCGAGCCTACCCGGCCGGCGGTGCGGTGATCATTTCCCCGGAGGGTGACACGAGGAACCAGACCCCGCCGACGCCCTGGCCGTTGATGTCCCCCGCGGCCTGGTCCTTGGAGTAGTAGTAGATCGGCATCCCGTTGATGGTCACCTGCATCTTTCCGTCAGCCGTGGGAATGGTTCCGACCTTGCCGGTGACGCCGTTAACTGTGGGAGTCGCCGTCGTCGACGTGACAGCGGGCCACGACGTCAGGCACGCGCCGGTGCAGACGCTGTTCCCGGAATCCTTCGTGTTCTTGGTGAAGAAATAGACGCTCAGTCCCTGGTCGGCCACCACGATCTGGCCCGCCTTGGACTCGCCCACCGAGAGCTCCGCCGCGGTCATGGACGACGGCGCGGAACTCGCCGGCGCGCTGGACCCTGCGGGAGCCGACGTGGCCGGTGCCGCCGACGTCGGCGTCGTGGTCGTTCCGCCGCCGCAGCCGGACAGGAGGGCGGCCAGAGCGAACGCGGACAAGCCAATGCTGAGATGCTTCTTCATTTGCTGCTCCTAGACTCGAGCCAGCCCAACTCGGAGGCCG
>NZ_CAKKMM010001097.1:0-1727 GCF_918698205.1 Microbacterium sp. Bi128
GACGTGAAGGCCAAGGCACCAGGCGATCGATTCGGGTGGGAGGAGTGGTGCCACCGCGCTCACTTTTGGTGAACGCGGTGGCACCGGTTTTTCCCTTATGCGTTCGTCGCCGCCAACTGCGAGTAGACCGCTTCGAGGGGTGCGCTGAGTCCGGCCTTGAGCTGGACAGACGTGTCGTCGGCGAGGACCTCGTACTGCCCTGCCTCGGTGGCGTCGAACACGGTGCGCACCAGCACGGCCGGGTCAAGCTTCGGGTCGGTGGCGTGCGCGGCCATCGCGGTGTCGACGTATGCGACGTGGACGCCGACGACGTGCACGCCGGCGGGGGCGAGTTCGAGGCGGAGGGAGTTAGTCGCGGACCAGAGGGCGGCTTTGGTCGCGCTGTAGATGCCGGCGACGGCGTACCAGCTCAGGGCCGAGTGGATGTCGATGATCATCGCTCCGTCCTTCACCGACAGGACCGGAGCGAACGCGCGGGCGACGAAGAGAGGCCCGAGAAAGTTCGTCTCGACGTTCCTGCGGATCTCCTCGTCCGTGTGGGTGAGGATCCCGGCACTGGAGACCGACGCGCCGGCGTTGTTGATCAGCACGGTCACATCCGGTGCCGCCTCGACCGCCGCCTGGATGGAGGCGGAGTCGGTGACGTCCAAGGCGAGCGGAACGATGCGCTCGTCGTTCCAAGTACGGGGGGTGCGGGCGGAGGCATAAACCTTTGCAGCTCCCCGGGCGAGTGCTTCGTGCACGAATTGCGTGCCGATTCCGCCGTTGGCTCCGGTGACGAGGACGACTGCTCCGTTGAGTGAGGGCATGGCTGTTTCTTCTTTCTGATCGGTACGGGATATGTAAGGTCGGTGGCGTGCGACCCGCGGCAGACGATTAGGCGTGTGCCAGGGCCGGATAGTCGGTGTACCCGGCCGCGCCGCCGCCATACAGGGTTGCCGGGTCCACCTCGTTCAGTGGCGCCCCAGTGCGCAGGCGCTCAACAATGTCGGGGTTCGCCAGGGCGAAGCGGCCCAGCGGCGCGACGTCCGCGAGCCCGGCGTCGATGTCGTCGGCAATCTGCTCGCGGTCGCGCCCATAGCGGACGACGAGGATGGCTGCAGGCCACGCGTCGCGGAAGGACCGCAGCAGTTCGTCGTCACCGAGGTGGTGTACGTGCAGGTACGCAAGGTCCAGTGTGGCGAGTTCGCCGACCAGGTGGCGGTACTGTGTCCGGACGTCGGCGGGGTCCCCTTCATTGATTCCGCCCAGCGGGAACGCCGGTGAGATGCGGATGCCGGTCCGGTCTGCCCCGATCTCCTCGGCCACCGCGCGGGCGACCGCGACGACGAACCGGGACCGGTTCTCCACGGATCCGCCGTATTCGTCCGTGCGGTGGTTCGAGTTTGGCGAGAGGAACTGGTGGAGCAGGTACCCGTTCGCGCTGTGGATCTCCACGCCGTCCGCTCCCGCTGCGATAGCGGAGGCTGCGGCGTGGCGGAACCCGGCGATGGTGGCCTGGATGTCTTCGGCAGTCAGCTCACGCGGCACCGGCGTCTTCTGCGGGCCCGTTGGAGTGAACATGTCCTGCTCGGCCGAGATCGCCGACGGGCCCACGGGCTGACGGTGGTGCGGGGTGTTATCCGGGTGCGACATCCGGCCGACGTGCATCAGTTGGATGAACAGGGCTCCGCCGCCTGCATGCACCGTGTCGGCGATCTTTCTCCATCCCTCGATGTGTTCAGGAG
>NZ_CAKKMM010001098.1:0-1726 GCF_918698205.1 Microbacterium sp. Bi128
TCGTCAGCGTCGCCCGCGGTGAGCCGTACAGGAGCCACAGACCCGAGACACCGCCGCCCGTTCCGACCTCGACGACGTTGAGCGCGCGGGAGGACGCGGCGAGCACGGCGATCTGCGCGCCCACGGCGGGGCTGATCGGTGCGGCTCCGAGCTCGAGCGCGTGCGCGCGTGCGCGTGCGATGTGCTCGGGTTCGACCGTCGACTCCTGCACGAACCGCTCGTTCGCTTCGTAACCGCTCACGTGGACCTCCCCGCTCAGGCTAGACGGCAGGGTGGTCCGGGCGTCCGAGGCGCGGCGGGTAATCTGAACTCATGTTCTTCGGCCTCACGATCGAGAAGCTCCTGCTGATCGGTGTGATCGCCGCGCTCGTCATCGGCCCCGAGCGCTTGCCCAAGTACGCCGAGAGTCTGGCCCGCCTGACCAAGCGCGCGAAAGAGACCATGCAGGGTGCGAAAACCCGCATGCGCGACGAAATGGGCCCCGATTTCGACGACGTCGATTGGCGCAAGCTCGACCCGCGCCAGTACGACCCGCGGCGCATCATCCGCGAGGCGCTCCTCGAGGACACGCCCACGGCGACGATGCGCGCGGCCGGCGCGGCCGCCCTGGCGACCCAGGCTTCGTCCGAGAAGCCCGCGTTCGTCGCCGGTGAGACGCCGCCGTTCGACGACGAAGCCACCTGAGAACTCAGCGCGGTCGGATCGGCAGCGCGCGTCCCGACAGCCCCCGCGGGCGTGCTGCGAGGGCGGCTGCGGCGGCTTCGATCGCGACGGATGCCGGGTCGTCGGGCCGGGCGATGACCACGGGGCGGCCGTCGTCGCCGCCGGTGCGCAGCGCGGGGCTGAGGGGGACGGATGCCAACAGGGGCACGTCCTCGCCGTGGCTCGACAGCGCTCGGGCGACGGCTTCGCCGCCGCCGGAGCCGAACAGGTCGAGCAGCGTTCCATCGGGAAGCGCCATCGCGGCCATGTTCTCGATGACGCCGACCGGGGTCTGACCGGTCTGGCGGGCGACGAGGCCCGAGCGGACGGCGACGTCGGCGGCCGCAGCCTGCGGGGTGGTGACCACGAGCACGTCGGCGTGGGGGAGCAGCTGCCCCACCGAGATGGCGACGTCGCCGGTTCCCGGGGGCATGTCCAGCAGCAGGATGTCGAGATCGCCGAAGTACACGTCGGTGAGGAACTGCTGCACCGTGCGGTGGAGCATCGGACCTCGCCACGCGACCGCGCCGGCGGCATCCTCGCCGGGACGGCGCAGGAACATGCCGATCGAGATGACCTTCACCCCGTACGCGACCGGAGGGAGGATGAGGTCGTCCAGACGCGTCGGCGCGGGGGGCAGACCGTCGGCGTCGACCAGGCCGAGCAGTCCGGGGATCGAGAAGCCGTGGACGTCGGCATCCACGAGTCCCACGCGAAGCCCGCGGGCGGCGAGGGCGACGGCGAGGTTCGCGGTCAGGGTCGACTTGCCCACGCCGCCCTTTCCGCTCGTCACGGCGATGACGCGGGTGAGGGAGTCGGGGCCGAACGGCATCTCGCGCGCCGCGCGACCGCCGCGCAGACGTTCGGTGAGCGCTCGACGTTCGTCGGGCGACATGACGCCGACGGCGACCTCGACGGCGGAGATCCCGTCGACGGATGCCGCGGCGGCACGGACGTCGCGCTCGATGCGGTCCGCGGCGGGGCAGCCGACGATCGTGAGCGCGATCGCCACCTCGGCGACGCC
>NZ_CAKKMM010001099.1:0-1725 GCF_918698205.1 Microbacterium sp. Bi128
ACCTGGCCGGTCTGGGTCAGCGGAACCTGGTCGGCCAGGCGCGCGATGCCGAAGTCGGTGACCTTGACGCGGCCGTCGGGGGTGATGAGCAGGTTCCCCGGCTTGATGTCGCGGTGCACGAGGCCCTGGGCGTGGGCGACTGCCAGGGCCCGCGCCGTCTGGGCGATCATCGAAAGGGTGCGGTCCGGGGAAAGCACCTGTTCGTGCTCGATGATGCTGCTCAGCGGCTGGCCCGGAACCAGTTCCATGACCAGGTAGGCGGAACCCTCTTCCTCGCCGTAATCGAAGACGTTGGCGATGCCCACGTGGTTCAGCAGGGCGGTATGGCGTGCCTCGGCGCGGAAGCGCTGCAGGAAACCGGGGTCGCCCGTGTATTCCTCCTTGAGCACCTTGATGGCGACGATGCGGCCAAGGATCAGGTCTTTGGCTTTCCAGACTTCTCCCATGCCGCCGATCGCAATGCGCGTGGTCAGCTGGAATCTGCCGCCGAGGGTGATTCCCGAAGTAGGCCTCACTTATTCAACACCGCCTCAAAAATCTTCTTCGCGTTCGGACTGGTTAGGTTTGCGCCAGTGGTGATGTCTACGCCTTCCATGACGATGGTGACGGCCACTTGCGGGTCATTTGCCGGGGCAAACCCGGTAAACCAAGAATTGTTCAGGCCGTTGCCGAGTTCCGCGGTACCGGTCTTGCCGGCCACCTGGACGCCGGGCACGGCCGCACGGTGTGCGATGCCGTCGTCGACAACGCTGACCATCCACTCGTTGATCTGCCGTGCGATCTCCGGAGTCGTGGCGGTGCGCAGGGCCTGGGGTTTCGGTTCGTTGATCGTCCGCAGGTCGGGGGCGCGTACGGCCTTGATCAGGTTCGGCTGCATCTGCACTCCGTCGTTGGCGATCGCCGCCGTCATGGTGTTGATCTGCAGCGGCGTGGCGCGGACGTCGCGCTGGCCGATCGAGGACTGCGCCAGCCCGGCGTCGTCCAGCGGTTCGGTCGGGAAGAAGCTTGGGGCGCTGTCCAGCTTGAGCTGGTCGCCGAAGTCCTGGCCGAAGCCGAATTTCTCCGCCTCGTCCGCGATGGCTTTCTGCTTCAGGTCCAGGGCGATGCTGGCGAACGGTGTGTTGCAGGACTGCTGCAGGGCAAACGCGAACGACGCCGTCGTGCGTGTGTAGCAGTTGCCGCCCGCGTAGTTGGGCAGCTTGTAGTCGATGCCGGGGAAGGACATCTCGGCCGGGTTGGGCAGGTCGCTGTCCTTGTTGTACTTGCCCGATTTCAGCGCCGCAGAGGTGTCGATGAGCTTGAACACCGATCCCGGTGCCAGCAGCTCGCCCGTGGGTCCAGAGACGTTCTGGTTCAGGTTGATCCCGGGGACCTGGTTCAGCTCGGTGTAGTTGGCCTGTTCGGCGGCAGCGTCCTGGGTGGCAATCAGGTTGGGGTCATAGGACGGTTTGGACACCATGGCCAGGACCGCGCCGGTCTTCGGGTTGGTGACCACGATGTGCCCGCGAATGCCGTCCGGGATGAGGTCGTACGCCAGCTTCTGGAGCTTGGGGTCCAGGGTAAGCTCCACGGACGCGCCCTTGGGCTGGTTGCCGAGGAACAACTGGCCCACCCGGTCCAGGAACTGCTGGTCCGAGCTGCCGGCCAGGACATCGTTCATGGACTTCTCGAGTCCGGTGAGGCCGTAGTTCTTGGAGAAGTAGCCGGTGACGCCCGCGTAGAGTT
>NZ_CAKKMM010001100.1:0-1725 GCF_918698205.1 Microbacterium sp. Bi128
CGGCAGATATGTTTCTCCATCGCATCGCCCACGGTCCCCGCATCGGTAAGGCTGCGGACCTCGAAACTCCGCTTTCCGCCGTCGTCTACGTCGGCAAGGCTTGGGCGGCGGCGCGCGGTCCCGGCGTCCACTGAGTTCCAGCTGTCCAGGGCACGAGTCTGGCCGCTGAGGTCAAGCTTGGACAGTTCCGCCTGCAGCTTCCCGGCATCCAGCGTGGAGGGCGATATGTCGAACTTCGCCAAGCGGCCATTGCCGGCCAGCCCGGCAACCGCTTCCGGGCTGGGGCGGTTCCGCAGAATCCAGCGCGCCAAGGCTGCGGTCATGAAGTGGCAGTCGTCCTTGGCGTCTGCGTAGGCGCCCACACCGGCGTACCCCATCTGGGGCGTGATGTAGGCCGAGGTCTGCTTCAGCTGCAGCCCGGCGATGGACACGGCACTGTGCAGTACCGAGGCAACCCCGCCCGCGTCGTATTTGGCGACGCCCTGCTCTGCCAGGCTTTCTCCCGGGCCGAGGCCCAGAATATCCTTGACCCCGGTGAGGCACTCGAAGAACATGTAGTCGCCGTAGGCCTCCAGCACATCGCGGAAAAGTAGCAGGTCGAGCAATGCCGCCTCAATCGAGGCGGCATTGCGCAGAGTCCCGTAGCAATGCGACGGCGGGGAGGCGAACCGGATCAGGAATTTCGCCGTGCCCGGCTCGCCGGCGGAGCTCCATTCCAGGACACCACAGTCTGCGAGGCTGTCCCGCCGGGCCAAGTCCGCTTCCAGTGTTTGAAGCGTGCGCAAGCTGAGTTCCGGCAGGAACTCCAGGGCGGCATCCAAGGCCGCTCCGAGTTTCTCTTCCGCTCCGCTGTGACGCCGTTGTTCGTCCTCGTGAGCCAAGGCCGAGATCCGGCCCACGATCGCATCGATTTCGCTTTGGCTGTCGCCGTCCCCAATGTCCCCCATGCGGACAATGTACACGGCATACACGCCCTGGGCGGGACAGTCCGCGGATCTGCGCCGCCCTAGCGGTACGCCGGGGCCGCTTCCAGGCCGAAGTACTGCTCGAGCGTTCCGATGCCGCGGGCGCGCATGTCCGCGGCCGCCTCTTTGCCGATGAAACGCAGATGCCAGGGCTCGTAAAAATATCCGGTGATTTCGTGCAGCATCCACGGGTAGCGGACCACGAAGCCGAAGCGGTGGGCGTTCGCCTTGGCCCAGATCGCCGCCGGACGGTCCTTGAACTGGGGCGTGAAAGCGTCCGCCCCGCTGCCGTCGCCAATGTCGAACGCCCAGCCCGTCTGGTGCTCGGAGTAGCCGGGCCGGGCCGAGGCGGTGTCGGCCTCCGCCTGTCCGCGGGAATTCACGTAGCTGCCGTAGGTGGCCCGCTGCGTTGTGAACGAACGGTACCCGCTGGCCAGGGTGATGATGACGCCGTCGGCAGCCGCGGCAGCGAACATCGTCTCAGCCGCTGCCGCCGTCGTGCTGTTCACCAGCGCCGCCTCGCCCGACGTCGCCAAACGGACGGCCGGCCGGGACAGGTCCGGCGGCACAAAAGTGGCGGGGGAGAGCGGGCGGTGTTTGTTGACGATCACCCACGGGCTGGTGGGGTCCGAAAGGGAGTGCTGCGGCCCCGGCGCCGCGGCCGAAGGAGGGCGAGCAGCGGCCGACGGAGGGTGCGCCGCGGCCGACGGCGGGACAGCCGACGGCGCCTGCGCCGCCGTAGCGGTGCTTTCCGGAACGG
>NZ_CAKKMM010001101.1:0-1725 GCF_918698205.1 Microbacterium sp. Bi128
GTACTGGTGTTCGTGACCATCATGATGGTGATCGTCACCTTGCTGGACCTGGCCTTTGGGACCGCGGTCAGCTGGGTCTTCGGCGGCAGCGGCCCCACGGACAGCTAAGGCGACCGGTCCGCAGACTGCGTGGATGCCCCGGGAAACCGGAGATTCCGCGGGGTGTGCGGAATTGAGTCATTTAAATAGGCATGTTAGGCAATGAGGAAGCAGGAGACCAAGTGTCTGAGCAGGAGCTCGAGGTAACTGAGACTGAGCTGGATAAGAGCCAGGGCGCCGCGGTGGAAGACGCGGAAGAGTCCGAGGCTGTGTCTGCTGCGCCCGAATCCGACGTCACTGACGAGGCCGTAGCCACGGAAGCAGAAGCGGCAGACGACGCAGAGGCAGCAGTTGCAGCCGACGCCGACGCTGATGAGGCTGACACCGACGCTGATGAGGCTGACGCCGACATGCTGGCAGCGGCGGCCGCCAAGGCCGACGTCGACCCCGCGGACGAGTTCAAAGCCAAGCTGCGCCGCCAGGAGGGTGACTGGTACGTCATTCACTCCTACGCAGGCTACGAGAACCGCGTCAAGGCCAACCTTGAGACCCGCATCCAGACCCTGGACATGGAAGATTACATCTTCGAAATCCAGGTTCCGATGGAGGAAGTCGTTGAGATCAAGAACGCCCAGCGCAAGGTCATCAACCGTGTCCGCATCCCCGGTTATGTCCTGGTCCGCATGGACCTGACCGACGCTTCCTGGGGTGCCGTCCGCCACACCCCCGGTGTCACCGGCTTCGTGGGCAACGCCCACAACCCGGTCCCGCTGCGCCTCGATGAGGTCTTCTCCATGCTCGCGCCGGTCTTCGAAGAAGAGCAGGCCGAGAAGGGCAAGCCGGTCAAGCACGCCGCCGCCCAGGTCGACGTCGACTTCGAGGTTGGCGAGTCGGTCATCGTCAAGGAAGGCCCGTTCGAGACCCTCCCCGCCACGATCTCCGAGATCAAGATCGATTCCCAGACCCTCGTGGTGCTGGTATCCATCTTCGAGCGCGAGACTCCGGTCACCCTGGCGTTCAACCAGGTCAGCAAGATCTAGCTTTTCCCTAAGAATTCGCCCCGGGCTGCCCGCTTAGCAGCCACGGAGCGGCCGGCCGCCTTGCCATGGCGGCCACCAACCTGAGGCACGCTCCTGTGCCCCAGGACGTATTTGAGAGAAGGACCTACATTGGCTCCCAAGAAGAAGGTCACCGGCCTCATCAAGCTGCAGATCCAGGCAGGTGCCGCTAACCCGGCCCCGCCGATCGGTCCTGCGCTCGGCCAGCACGGTGTCAACATCATGGAATTCTGCAAGGCGTACAACGCTGCGACGGAAGCCCAGCGCGGCAACGTTATCCCCGTGGAAATCACGGTCTACGAGGACCGTTCCTTCACGTTCATCACCAAGACCCCGCCGGCTGCAGAGCTCATCAAAAAGGCTGCAGGCGTCGCCAAGGGTTCGGCTACCCCGCACACCGTCAAGGTTGCCAAGCTGACCCAGGCCCAGGTCAACGAGATCGCCACCACCAAGATGGAAGACCTCAACGCCACCAGCCTCGAAGGCGCAGCGAAGATCATCGCCGGCACCGCCCGCTCCATGGGTATCACCGTCGAGGGTTAATTCCCCACCGCTGATGCGCCGGGATCGGGAAACCGGTCACGACGCCGTCAGCACCGCCGGCCAGCCGGCACCACCTAAACAATGA
>NZ_CAKKMM010001102.1:0-1722 GCF_918698205.1 Microbacterium sp. Bi128
CTGGAGGACCCGTCCGGGAACGTTGTCGAGTTGTTCCAGCCCGCCGGCGAATAGCGGCCGTTTAACACACAAGCGGACGACGGAGGGATTTCTTTTCACCGAGGTCGCCTAGCTGGGCTCCCGTTCCTGTCTAATGGGGAGCCCAGCTGCGCTTGGGTCCGGCTGACGGAAGACCTGAGGAGATCTCCCGGAGCGGGGACATCTTCGCTACGGCTTCAGGACCACCTTGATGCAGCCGTCTTCCTTTTTCTGGAAGATCTCGTAGGCGGCCGCGGCACCGTCGAGGTCGACCTCGTGAGTCTTCAGGTCCATGACGCCGAGCGGGTCTGCGGAATCTTCCACGAGCGGGAGCAGCTCGTCCGTCCACCGGCGGACGTTGCACTGGCCCATCCGGAGTTGGATCTGCTTGTCGAACATGCTCAGCAGGGGCATGGGGCTCGCTGTACCCCCGTACACCCCGCTTAGCGAAACGGTGCCTCCCCGGCGCACGGAGTCGATCGCTGCATGGAGAACCGTCATGCGGTCTACACCCGCAGTCTCCATGGCCTTCTTTGCCAAGGCATCCGGCAAGAGCCCCACCGCATTCTGCGCAAAGGCGCCGACGGGCGAATTGTGCGCTTCCATGCCGACGGCGTCGACGACCGCGTCGGGGCCCCTTCCATCCGTCATATCGCGAAGCTGGTCGCTGACGTCCTTTGTGAAATCGATCGTTTCCACCCCGTGCCGCTCGGCCATGCGGCGGCGTTCCGGAACCGGCTCGATGGCGATGACGCGCTGACCCAGGTGTCGACCGACGCGGCTGGCGAACTGCCCCACCGGGCCGAGACCAAAGACCGCCAGGGTGCCGCCGGCGGGGACGTCGGCGTATTTCACTCCCTGCCAGGCGGTGGGAAGAATATCGGAGAGGTAGAGGTACCGCTCATCAGGCAGTTCGTGCCCGACCTTTATCGGCCCGTAGTCGGCGTGGGGCACGCGCAGGTATTCCGCCTGCCCACCGGGGACCGAACCGTAGAGCTCGGAGAACCCGAACAGGCTCGCCCCGCTGTTGTGGGCATGGACCTGGGTGGTTTCACACTGGGACTGCAGCCCCTGTTTGCACATCCAGCAATGGCCGCAGGAGATGTTGAAGGGGATGACCACCCTGTCGCCCGGCTTGAGGTTCCTGACCTCGGAGCCGACCTCCTCAACGACGCCCATGGGTTCGTGCCCCAGGATGTCGCCGGCCTTCATATAGGGGCCAAGGACCTCGTACAGGTGGAGGTCCGAGCCGCATATGGCCGATGAGGTGATCCTGACGATGGCGTCCGTCCCCTTCTCAATGACCGGATCCGGAACCATCTCCACGCTGACCGACCGCTTTCCCTGCCAGGTAAGTGCCCTCATATTCGCTCCTTCAGTCGCAACCAAATTAGTAAGTCTACTGATCAATAAGATCATTCCTTGTTCGCGCCCGGATGGGAAGGAGCGTCGGGCTGAGTCCTACGAGGACGGCGACTTAGATGGTCGGACCGGCTGGCGATGAGCTCGTTCGAAGGGCGGGTGCCCGCGGCTGAGGGCAGGGTGCGGCCATGGCCTGGCATCCGCCCTGGCCGCCCGCCCCAAATAGCCGCCCGGCGGCTCAGCGGCACCTTCGCACAAGCGGACGACGGCGGGACTCCCGGCCGTCGTCCGTTGCGTTTGGTCTCGTTTACCTACAATGCCGGCGCTCGAGTGATTGTGACG
>NZ_CAKKMM010001103.1:0-1722 GCF_918698205.1 Microbacterium sp. Bi128
GGCAGGAGCTGGACCGCCGTGACGCCCAGCGAGATCAGGTGCTCGATCATGGCCGGGTGGGCCATCCCGGCATAAGTCCCCTGCAGGTCCTCCGGAATGTCCGGGTGCAGCTTCGTCTGGCCCCGGACGTGGGCCTCGTAGACGATCGTGTTGCGCCACGGGACCCGCGGGCTGCGGTCCAGACCCCAGTCAAAATCGTTGCCGACCCGGACGCTGGTGATCAGCCCCTCGCGTTCGTCGACGGCCCGGCCATAGGGGTCCATCAGCAACGGCTGCTCGCCGACGGCATCGAAATTCGTGGCGGGCATGGACAGCGGGAGGGCCTCGTGTTCCGGGGAGGACCGGAAGCCATAGCGCGAGCCGGCGGGAATGCCCTCAACAATTCCGTGGTGGACGCCGTCGGTGACGTTGGGCAGGGTCTTCACCTGCCAGGTTCCCCCGGGCGCCTGATATTCGATCTCCAGCGTGGTTACGCCGGGCGCGTAGACGGCCACGTTGGCGAACGCGCCCCGGGGATCGTCCACTGCCGGCGACCCGGTATGTGGAACGCTGATCCCCAGCGGAAACGCCCGCGAAGCGTCTACGGTGGAAGCGGTATCTATGTAAGACATAACCATTGCTTAAAGCTTAGCCGGGCCAGACAAATGGCCCCCGTTTTCGTTTTCATGACGTTTTGCAGTGTACGGACCGCCGCACTGCATACTGTAATGGAGCGCCGAGTTGGAGGTAATTGTGCGCGTTGCACTAGCCCAAATCATTACCGGCCGTGACGTGGCCGCAAACCTGGACCTCGTGGACGCCTACGCGCGCCAGGCCAAGGCCGGCGGCGCGGACCTGGTGGTGTTCCCGGAAGCCACCATGCGGGCCTTCGGCAATTCGCTCCTCGATATCGCCGAGCCGCTGGACGGCCCGTGGGCATCCCGCGTCCGCGCCCTCGCCGCGGAGCTCGGCATCGTGATCGTCGCCGGCATGTTCACTCCCGGCACCGCCGCAGACGGCGCCAAGGTGCGCAACACCCTGCTGGTCACCGGCCGCGGCCTCGAGGCCAGCTACGACAAGATCCACCTGTTCGATGCTTTCGGTTTCGCCGAGTCGGACACGGTCGACGCCGGCACCGCCCCCGTCACCTTCGAGCTCGACGGCGTGACGTTCGGCCTCGCCACGTGCTACGACGTCCGCTTCCCGGACCTGTTCACGGAAAACGCCGACCGCGGCGCCGACGTCAACATTGTGTGCGCCTCCTGGGGCTCGGGCCCCGGCAAGGCCGAGCAGTGGAAGCTCCTGGCCCGAGCCCGCGCCCTGGACTCCACCACCTTGGTCCTCGCCTGCGGCCAGGGCGACCCCGCCAGCGTGGGTCACCCGGTCAAGGGCTCCGCCCCCACCGGTGTCGGGCACTCCGTGGTGGTCTCCCCCATGGGCGACGTCCTCGAAGAACTCGACGGCGCCCCCGGCCTGCTATTCGCGGACTTGGACACCGCCGCAGTTAAGGACGCCCGAGCTAAACTCCCGGTCCTAGCCAACCGCCACAGGTTCTAAGACACCGCAGCCGTTCGCCCTAGTCACCTCCGTGGATACTGACGGTTTGTTGCTTCCGTTTGTGGTCACCACCCGCGGACACCGGCGCCCTGCCGTCGCTTAGCGGTCAGCCCCTTCCCAAACTTCGCAAGCTCAGTTCGGCTCCCTCGGGGCGTTCCTTCCTCCCGCCTCCTACTTGGGCGGCTG
>NZ_CAKKMM010001104.1:0-1720 GCF_918698205.1 Microbacterium sp. Bi128
GGTCCTCGGTGTGCTGATCCCGGTGCTCATGAAGACCCGGAAGAGCGCCAAGACCTACACCGGTCCGCGTGACGCAAACGACCCCGTGCAGGCCCCGGGAGCCGGAACCCTTGTGGAGGACCGTCCCGCGCAGGCCCCGGCACCGGCACGGACCTCGCCGGACGGCGTCGAACTCGAAGAACCAACCCTCGAAGTTCCGGACGACGCAGCCGGGCTGGAAACCGTCCCGGTGGAAACCCCGCTGCCGGTGGCCGGGCGGCTGATGCGGCTGCGCGAGCGGCTGGTCAAGTCCAACAACATCCTCGGCAAGGGGCTCCTGGCCCTGCTCTCGGCAGACAAGATCGATGAAAACGTCTGGGATGAGGTCGAGGAAACCCTGCTGCTGGCCGATCTCGGCACCGAACCGACCATGCAGCTCGTGGACTCACTCCGCGAACGCGTCAAGGTGATGGGCACGCGGGACCCTGAGCACGTCAAGGCCCTGCTCCGGGAGGAACTCATCAAGCTCGTGGATCCGACCATGGACCGGAGCCTGAACGTCGAGCGCCACGGCGACAAGCCCGCCGTCATGATGGTTGTCGGCGTCAACGGCGTTGGCAAGACCACCACCGTGGGCAAGCTGGCCCGCGTGCTCGTGGCCGAGGACAAGGACGTGCTGCTGGGCGCGGCGGACACCTTCCGCGCCGCCGCCGCCGAGCAGCTGGCCACGTGGGGCCAGCGCGTCGGCGTGCCCACCGTGAAGTCGGACATCGACGGCGCGGACCCGGCCTCGGTGGCCTACGAGGCCGTCAAGGCCGGCATCGACCAGGAAGTCGACGTCGTCATGATCGACACCGCGGGGCGCCTGCAGAACAAGGTGGGCCTCATGGACGAGCTCAGCAAGGTCAAGCGGGTCATCGAAAAGCTGGCCGAGGTGGACGAGGTGCTGCTGGTCCTGGACGCCACCACCGGCCAGAACGGACTCAACCAGGCCCGGGTGTTCTCCGAGGTCGTGAACATCACCGGGATCGTCCTGACCAAGCTGGACGGCACCGCCAAGGGCGGGATCGTCGTCGCCATCCAAAAATCCCTCGGAGTCCCGGTGAAGCTGATCGGCTTGGGCGAAGGCGCCGACGACCTCGCGCCGTTCGACGCCGAAGGCTTCGTGGATGCGCTGCTGAACTAGCCCGCACCGCAACAAGAAGAGTGCCCCGGTCCTGTCTGGCCAGTTCAGACGGGACCGGGGCACTCTTTGTTCAAGTGGCTAGTACTTGAAGTTCAGGACCGTCACTGTGCCGGCCGTCAGCTTGAACTGCTGCGTCTGGGACTTGAACGCGAAGCCGGGCACAGTGGCGCGCTTGGCGAGGGGCGTGGGCTCGGTCTTGGCGCCATCGATCACGGTCTGGTCCTCGGCTGCGTAGCTGGGTCCGCTGAGCTGGGTCATGGTCCCGGTGACCGGTTTGCCCGGAAGGTTCAGGGTGACGGAAGTCTGCGCGGCCTTTTCGGGGTCGTTTTCGTTGATGATCACCACGCTGGTGCTGCCGTCGGCGTTCTGCAGCGCGTAGCTGAACGCCGGGCCGCCTCCGGCGCTGTTCACTTTCATGAACTTGCCGGCCTCCAGCTCGGCCACCATGGAGATGCCGAAGAAGTTGGCCCGGCCGGACATCTGGCCATTGCCGAACGGGTAGGCCCCGGCGCTGCAGATGGCGGACAGCGGCGGGCCGCCCTTGCAGGTCAGCAG
>NZ_CAKKMM010001105.1:0-1719 GCF_918698205.1 Microbacterium sp. Bi128
GGATCGGGGGCGCCGGGCGCCGGAACGGCAACGGCGGGCATGTGGCGGAAAACCACCAACCGGAAGAGCAGGAACTTCACGGCCGTGGCGGCCAGGTTGGCGGCGGTGACCGTGAGCAGTTCAAGCCAGCGGTCCGGGGCCGCTCCCGACGCGGCGTGAACGAGGGCGAGTGCGCCCGAGGTCAGGGCCAGCCCGATGCCGAAGACCAGCAGCCCCTCAAAATGGTGGCGAGCCGCCTGGCTGCCGCCCTGGATGCCGAACGTGAAGCGCCGGTTGGCCGCAGTGTTGGCCACGGCGGTGGTGAGCAACGCGAGGAAGTTTGCCAGCTGCGGGTCCATGAACCCGCGGCAGAGCAGGAAGATCGCCAGGTAGGCCAGGGTGGAGGCCACCCCGATGCTGCCGAAGCGGACGAGCTGTCCGAAGAGGCTTCCGCCGGGGCTTTGTTCCTGGGTCCGGGAGGCGGCCGGCAGCGGTCCGCGGGCCAGGGCCGCGCGCAGGTCGGGAACCGGGATCCGGCCCGAGACCAGGTCCCGGCTCAACCGTGCCATGCCGCGCAAGTCCGCGAGGGCCGTCTGGACGATGTCCACGCTGGAATCCGGGTCGTCGGTCCAGTCCACCGGGACTTCGTGGACGCGCAGGCCGCACTTTTCTGCCAGGACCAGCAGCTCGGTGTCGAAGAACCAGGCGTTGTCCAGCGTGTGGGGAAGCAGTTGCCGGGCCACGTCCGCCCGGATCGCCTTGAAGCCGCACTGCGCGTCACTGAAGTGGGCGCCCATGAGGGCCTGGAGCAGGAAGTTGTAGCTGCGCGAGATGAATTCCCGTTTGGGTCCGCGGACCACGCGGGAGTTGCGGGTCAGCCGTGTCCCGATCGCCAGGTCGGAGTGCCCGGAAATGAGCGGGGCAAGGAGCGGGCCGAGGGCCGCCAGATCAGTGGAAAGATCCACATCCATGTACGCCAGGACCGGCGACGGCGAGGCCAGCCACACCTTGCGGAGTGCGTTTCCGCGGCCCTTTTCTGCCATATGGACCACCGTCACTTCGCGCAGCTCGCGGGCTACCCGTTCCGCGGCCTTGAGCGTTCCGTCGGTGCTGGCGTTGTCCGCCACGGTGATCCGGAAGGAATGCGGGAAGGCGCCGAGCAGGTACGCGTGGAGCCGGCGCAGGCAGGCCTCGAGGTCCCGTTCCTCGTTAAAGACCGGGATGGTGACGTCCAGCAGGGGCGTGCTGGCGCGCGTATCAATGGCCGTGCGCCGGCCGCCGGGGCCGGTCAGGGCCCCAGCGATCGGGCCCGGGACGGGTGCGTCGGCCAGCGCAAGCCCCGAGAGTGCCCCGGGGGCCGCCGGGCCGGCCGGCGTCGCCGTGGAGCGGGGCAGGGTTCCTGTGGCCTGGTCTGTGAATGTCATGGCTCAACTTTCCCGGCGGCCCATATGAGGGCTTTAGGGTCAAGCTGTGCGGGGGCTGTGGAAGTCCGGGCCGCAGGGGCCGGTCCGGCCGTGGAGACGCAAAGAGGCCCCGGATCCATGCGGATCCGGGGCCTCCAGGGCGGGGGCGGCTAGTGCCGGTTTAGTACCAGTTGTGTGCGTAGTGGAAGTTCAGGGCGCCGCAGGGGGAACCGTAGCGCGACTTGACGTAGTTCAGGCCCCAGTTGATCTGGGTCCGGTAGTTGGTCATGTAATCGGCGCCGGCGCTCGCCATCTTCGAGGCGGGCAGGGACTGGAC
>NZ_CAKKMM010001106.1:0-1714 GCF_918698205.1 Microbacterium sp. Bi128
TTCCGGAGCGGCGCCATTGACGTTTGTACTGACCGGCTACCCGGGCGTTGTGGTCCACGCCGGCGTGCTGCACGACTTCCCGTTTCCCGTGTGCGGCTGCGACGCGTGCGACGAGACGGCTGAGACAACAGCAGACCGGATGGAGCGGGCGGTGCTCTCGGTCGCGGCCGGCGGATACACCGAACGCTACCCGGTTGGCAGCCGGCGGTGGAGCGAATACGCACTCAGCGCGTTCGACGGCTCGGGTTCGGAAAGCGGTAGTGGCGAACCAGGCCCCGTCGCCCCCGCCCGACTCCACGGGGCTGAGATCCGGCTGCGGGATGTAGTCGGTTCGTGGAGTCCGTGGCCGCTGCGCGGGAGCTGAACGTCGACGGCGGTGCCGCGCCGCCGTCGTCGTCCTGCTCTTGGAAGCACCGATGGGTTAAAAAAAGCAGGGCCCGTCCGAAGACGGGCCCTGCTCGAAACCTAACGGTCCCGGGTATCTAAAAGGAAATTAGATAGCCTGGATGTTGGTGGCCTGGGGACCCTTGGGGCCCTGCTCGGTTTCGAAGGAGACCTTCTGGTTCTCTTCGAGGGAGCGGAAGCCGGAGGAGTTGATCGCAGAGTAGTGTGCGAAAACGTCCTGTGAGGAGTCATCGGGGGAAATGAAGCCGAAGCCCTTTTCAGCGTTAAACCATTTGACGGTACCAGTAGCCATTATTTTTGTCCTTCGTGAAGGTGGAGGAACTGTCCCGACTTTCGGGTCCTCCTGTTTGGGGTGCTCAAAACCGCTGCTTCAGAAGAACAAGGTCTTGCAACCTTGCGTACTGCCTGAACTACGAACTGCATAAACACAACAACAGAATCAACTGTACAGGAGATTCCGGACGCCATTTACCACGGCCCCGTCGAGCCACCCTCCGCGGCAACCCGTCCGGCACCGCGCCAGCCGACTGCGCGCCCCGCCTGTCCCGTGCCCGGCCGCGGGCATATCCTGCAGGAAGACCAGGCCGCGACCGTCAGTTACCGGAGGAACCCCCATGGAAATGCCGAAAGCGTCCGACGCCGACAAGGAACACTTCCGCTCGGTGCTCCCGGACCATCCCGACGTGGTCATCAAGCCAATGTTCGGAAACCTGGGGGCGTTCGTGCACGGCAACATGTTCGCCGGCCTGTTCGGCCCCACCGTCGGCGTGAAGCTGGCCGAGGCGGACAAGGAGATGCTTGAAAGCACCGAGCGGACCGTTCCGTTCGGGCCGGCCGAGCGTCCGATGGGCGGCTACACCGGGCTGCCCGAGATCTGGAATGCCGAGGGCGACGGCGATGAGGCGCGGGCCAGGGCCTGGGTGGAGAAAGCGTTTGAGCACGTGGCCGGGCTGCCGCCCAAGGAGCCGAAGGTCTCTAAGCCCCGGCCCAAAAAGTAGGACGACTAGGGCAGCACTTCATTCACGAGTTCTGACCGGCTGCCGGTCTCCAGGTCCTCGGTAAGGGCCAGCGCACCGATCTGGGGGCAGTGATACTTATACTCCCGGGAGTTCTTTTCCAGCGGCGTCCAGTCGTAGACCTTGACGCAGTCCGTGTACGTGCCTGACTTGGTGGAGACGGTCTCGCCGGTAGCTACGGTGTCCCGCATGTCTTCCGCGTGACCAACGTAAGATTCCTGCCTGTAGGAATCGCCGACGCGTTGCTCGGCCTTCATCCAGATGCCGGCTTTTGCCTCGGCTTTTCCATGGCG
>NZ_CAKKMM010001107.1:0-1714 GCF_918698205.1 Microbacterium sp. Bi128
CCATCCGCAAGGGGCTTGCGATGGGCGCGGGAAGCGCCACCCACGTCTCTGACGAGGCGCTCCGGGGTGCGGATCTTGGACTTACCGCTGAAACCCTCGCCGCAGCGATCCGCCGCATGGGGTTTGACCTGGTGATCACCGGCAACGTCTCCACTGACGGATCCGGCGGCATGATTCCCGCGATGCTTGCAGAATTGCTTGACGTGCCGCATGCCACCGGCCTCAGCTCCGTCGAGATCAGCGACGGTGCGGTGTCTGGCTCCAGGGCCGTTGACTCCGGCGTGCAGAAGGTCTCAGCCAACCTGCCCGCGGTGATATCCATTACCGAGGCACTTCCCGAGGCGCGCTTCCCGAACTTCAAAGGCATTATGGCCGCGAAGAAGAAGCCCCTTGAGGTCCTGACCCTCGCGGACCTCGGGGTCACGGCCGACAATCCGGAGGCGGCGCGTTCGATCATGCTGACCGTTGCGGAGAGGCCCCCGCGCGCGGCGGGCGTGAAGATCATCGACGAGGGTGATGCCGGCGAGAAGCTCGCTGAGTTCCTGATCGAAAACCGACTGGCCTAAGGATCAACGACATGACTGAATTCCCTCGTGACGCAATCCTCGTTGTCGTGGAAGCCCGGGCATCCGGTGAACTCGAGAAGGCTGCGGCCGGGCTCTTCGGTGCCGCCGCTGCCGTTGGCACCCCGGTTGCATTGGTGCTTGCCTCACCCGGCGCCGGGAGCGCCGCCGCCGCGGAGGCCGCGGCCCTTGGTGCCGCGCGCGCACTCATCGCGGAGAGTCCGGATCCTTCCGTGCTTGGGGTGCCGGGCGTTGACGCGCTTGCCGCCGCCGTGGAGCAGGTGCAGCCGGACGCCATCCTGATTTCGCATTCCCTGAACGGGCGCGACCTCGCCGGACGTTACGCTGCCCGTTCGCGTGCGGCGATTTCCTCCGATGCGGTCGGTGTGTCCCGTGATGACGAGGGCGTCGTGGCACAGCACTCCGTCTACGGCGGCGCCTACAACGTGACGTCGACGTCCACGTTTGGGGCGCCGGTGATTACGGTCCGCCAGGGCTCCATCGAGGCGCGGGCGGCGGCTCAGCCGCAAGAGTCCGAGACCTTGGCCGTGACAAGCTCCGCGAAACCGGCCGCGCGGATCGACTCCTTCGAGGAGGCGCCTGCTGCCACTTCGAGGCCGGAGCTGCGTGGTGCCGCGAAGGTTGTCGCCGGTGGCCGCGGCCTCGGCTCGGAAGAACAGTTCGCACTCGTTGGACAGCTCGCCGATACCCTCGGTGCCGCCGTTGGTGCGTCGCGCGCCGCGGTGGATGCCGGCTACGTCCCGACGTCGCATCAGGTCGGCCAGACCGGGGTTTCCGTGTCACCACAGCTGTATGTCGCGCTGGGCATTTCCGGCGCGATCCAGCACCGGGCCGGCATGCAGACCGCGAAGATGATCGTCGCCATCAACAAGGACGGGGACGCGCCGATCTTCGAGGTCGCGGACTACGGTGTGGTCGGCGACGTCTTCAAGGTTGTTCCCCAGCTCATTAGCGCACTTGAGGCCCGGAAGAAGTAGCGATGGCAACTCTGTCTCGGTCCATCCGGCGGGGCCTGCCGCGCGTCGAAGGTGGCGAACCCTGGCCTCCAGCGGGCCAGGCGCCCGCCAGCATTGCCGCGGCGGGAGCGGTAGAAGCGGCAGAAGCGGCAGAAGCGGCAGAAGGGGCAGAAG
>NZ_CAKKMM010001108.1:0-1713 GCF_918698205.1 Microbacterium sp. Bi128
CTCCAGCAGCAGCCGCAACCTGGCCCTCGCCCACTTCCTGAAGGAATTCGGCAACCTGCGGCAGCCCGCAGAGGCAGTGGTCGAGAACTACGTCCGGCAGTGCTCAATCATGATGACCTGCGCGGAGGTGGCCAAGGCGGCTCTATTCCTCGCGCAGGATGGTCGTGGAGTTCAAGGCGCGGTGATCTCCAGGAGCGAGGCTAAGCGCATCGGTTCCATCATGCTGACCTGCGGCATGTATGACGCAGCCGGCGAGTTCGCCTACCGCGTGGGACTTCCCGGGAAAAGCGGTGTAGGCGGCGGCATCCTGGCGATTGTCCCCGGCCAGTGCGCCATCTGCGTCTGGAGCCCGCGGCTGGATTCCAAAGGAAATTCCCTGGCAGGCACGGCGGCTCTCGCTGACCTGTCCGACCGGACCGGGTGGTCGATTTTCTGATCTGACGTCCGGCTGTCCCCACAATCTCCCTCCAGAACCCCATTTAGATCTCTGACAGATCGAAAGGAACACCCATGCCCAACAACCCCAATGACGAGGTTGGCTTGTACCAGGCCGATGGCGGCCACGCCCACGCTTCGGATTCCCTGATCCACGCGGAGGACTCGGGCTATCACAAGAGCCTGAAGCCCCGGCAGATCCAGATGATCGCGATCGGCGGGGCCATCGGGACAGGCCTGTTCCTGGGTGCCGGCGGCCGGCTCAACGCGGCCGGCCCGTCACTGGTCATCGCCTACGCAGTCTGCGGCTTCTTCGCGTTCCTGATCCTGCGCGCCCTGGGTGAACTGGTGCTGCACCGGCCCTCGTCAGGATCGTTCGTGTCCTACGCCCGCGAATTCTACGGAGAGAAGGCCGCGTTCATCTCCGGCTGGTTCTATTGGATCAACTGGGCCACCACCACCATCGTGGACATCACCGCCGCGGCCCTTTACATGAACTTCTTCGGCAAATACATCCCCTGGATGGGGGCCGTACCGCAGTGGGCGTGGGCGCTGATCGCCCTCGTCGTGGTCCTTTGCCTCAACCTCGTCTCCGTCAAGGTGTTCGGCGAGCTCGAGTTCTGGTTCGCCCTGATCAAGGTCGCGGCCCTGGTCGCGTTCCTGTTGGTCGGCACCTACTTCGTCATGTTCGGCACGCCTGTGGAAGGCCAGGAAGTCGGATTCAGCCTCATCACCGACAATGGCGGCCTCTTCCCCAACGGCCTGCTGCCCATGATCATCCTTATGCAGGGCGTGCTGTTCGCCTACGCCTCGATCGAACTGATCGGTACCGCCGCCGGCGAAACCGAAAACCCCGAAAGAATCATGCCCAAGGCCATCAACGTTCTTCGGATCCATCGGTATCCAGGGCGTTGACGTCATCATGAACCTCGTGGTCCTCACGGCCGCCCTGTCCTCGCTGAACGCCGGCCTCTACTCCACCGGCCGCATCCTGCGTTCCATGTCAGTGGCCGGATCGGCCCCGAAGTTCGCCCAGCGGATGAACAAGGCCGGTGTCCCCTACGGCGGCATCGCCATCACCGCCGGCGTCTCCCTCCTCGGGGTCCCGCTGAACTACCTGGTCCCCGGCCAGGCTTTCGAGATCGTCCTGAACGTCGCCGCCGTAGGCATTGTCGTCACTTGGGCCACCATTGTGCTCTGCCAGATCCAGCTCAAACGGTGGGCAGACAAAGGCTGGCTTGAGCGCCCCAGTTTCCGGATGTTCGGCGCCCCCTACAC
>NZ_CAKKMM010001109.1:0-1710 GCF_918698205.1 Microbacterium sp. Bi128
CAGCAGAACGCCTTGGACCTGACGGCGTCCGGCAGCAAGCTCGTCACCCTCGGCGGCGACCACACCATCGCCTTGCCGCTGTTGCGCGCCGCCGCCGAGCGCGCCGGCGGCCCCATTGCCATGCTGCACTTCGACGCGCACCTGGACACCTGGGACACCTACTTCGGCGCCGAGTACACCCACGGCACACCCTTCCGCCGCGCCGTCGAGGAAGGCCTCCTGGACACCGAGGCCATCAGCCACATCGGCACCCGCGGTCCGCTCTACGGCAAGAAGGACCTCGACGACGACCACCGCTTCGGCTTCGGCATCGTCACCTCCGCCGACGTCTACTACCAGGGCGTCCTGGAGACGGTCGCCAAGGTCCGGGACCGGATCGGCAACCGCCCGCTCTATATCTCCGTGGACATCGACGTACTTGACCCCGCGCACGCCCCGGGCACCGGCACGCCGGAAGCCGGCGGCATCACGAGCCGCGAGCTGCTGGAAATCATCCGCGGGTTCCGCGGCATGAACCCCGGCCTACGACCACGCCGAGATCACCGGTGTGGCGGCAAGCCACGTCGCCTACGAACTCGTAACACTGATGGCGGACCGCGCCGTCGAAGGGGACCGCTTCGGCGCCCCGAACGGCTACGCTGCCCAGGCCCTCGGCCAGGAATCCCGCCGACCCGCCGGCTTCAGCTCCTCTGTGGCTTCGCCGGTGGCTTCGCGATGACCGGCGTGCGCAACGGCGGGGACCTCGTCGTCGAAACCCTTGAGGCGCTCGGCGCCAAGACGGTCTTCGGCATCCCGGGCCAGCACGCCCTGGGCCTGTTCGACGCGATGGGCCGCGGGAACCTGCACTTCGTCTCCTCCCGGGTCGAGAACAACTCGGCCTTCGCCGCCGACGGCTACTCCCGCGCCACCGGCGAAGTCGGCGTGCTGTTCCTGTCCACCGGCCCGGGCGCGCTGACGTCCTTGGCCGGGCTGCAGGAGGCTTACGCCACCGGCGTTCCCATGGTGGTCGTGGCCAGCCAGATCCCGCTCGAGGGCCTTGGCGCCCGGCGCAAGGGCATGCTGCACCAGCTCGATGACCAGAAGGCCTCGGCCGCGAACGTCACCAAGTCCCAGCGGCTGATCCAGCACGCCTCCGGCATCCCCTCGGCCATCCAGGATGCCTGGACCGAGGCGATCTCCTCGCCGCAGGGCCCCGTGTGGCTCGAAATCCCGCAGAACGTCCTGCTGGACCCCATCATGGTGCCTCCCGTGGAGGACGCCCTCGCCGAAGCGGCCGACAACCCGCCCCGCGTGGAGCTGGTCCGCGAAGCCGTGAAATGGCTCTCGACGGCGGAACGTCCCGCCATCATCGCCGGCGGCGGCACCCGCCGCGGCCATGCCGAAAAGTCGCTGCTCTCGATTGCGGAGAAGCTGCGGGCGCCGGTCATCTGCACCCCGGGCGGCAACGGCGCGTTCCCGTGGAACCATGAGCTCTCCCTGCAGTCCTGGATCGAGGACCAGTACATGACGGAGGTGCTCGAGGACGCCGACGTGCTGATCGTCATCGGCTCCTCCCTGGGCGAGGTCACCTCCAACTACTTCACCTTTGAACCGCGCGGCCGGATCATCCAGATCGACGCCGAGCCCCGCGTCCTGGAGTCCAACCGCCCGGGACTGGGCATCCGGGCGGACGCCGGCCAGGCCCTGGCCGCCCTCGACGCCGCCCTGACT
>NZ_CAKKMM010001110.1:0-1707 GCF_918698205.1 Microbacterium sp. Bi128
GTAGTACTCGGTGTCGACCAGGTCGATGAAGAGCTCTTCCCAGAACCCGCCAAGGGCGTCCAGCGTGCCGGCCGGGATCAGGAGGCCCGACTGGATCGGCTCCCGGCCCAGGGCGACGCCGTTCCGGGTACCGGCGCGCAGCACCGGGTTTCCGTGGATCCTGGACGGGGAGATGAGGCCGGGTTCGACGCCGGCGGCCCGCGCGTCCGCGGCGGCCTGGCGCAGCGCCTGCACATAACCCGCGGGCAGCAGGGAATCCTGGTCCACGGTCAGGATGTACTCCGGGTTGCCGAGCCGGCGTGCCGTGCGGATGCCGGCGTTCAGGGCGGCGCCGATGCCGGCGTTCTCCGGGAGGCGCACCACTTCTGCGCCGGCCGCAGCCAGCGCGGCGAAGATCGGCTCGAAGCCGGGGCCGCCGCCGTCGTCAACCACCACGACGGCGTCCACCTGCCCGCGCAGCGATTCGACGTTGCCGATCAGCGCAGCCGTCGGCCGGAACGCGGTGACGACGCCGGTGACGCCGGTGACGCCCGTGGCAGGGACGGGGGATTCGCCGGTCACGTGGGGTTCGCTCACTTTCCGAAGGAATGCCGCAGGAGGATGCCGAGCGTCCCGGAGGCACTTTGCCGGAGCGTGCCGCCGAGGATCAGGAGTGCGTGCGCCCGGGACGTGAGCCGCAGCCGGGCGGCGCGGGCCGCCTTGCGCCAGCCCTTCGCCGTGCACAGCGCTGCGGCCAGGTCGAAGAACTCGCGCTCACCGACGAACCGGGACCCGTCGACGAGTTTCGCGGACGACGCGCTGTGAGTGTGCCGGCGGTATTCGAAGCAGATATCCGGGACGATCAGCAGTTCGGCCCCGCCAAGCACCATGTCCATGACGAGGGCGAGATCCTGGATAACCGGGAAACCGTCACGGAAGTCGTAGTCCCGGATCCGGTCGCGGCGGAAGGCCAGGGAGGGCCAGTAGAGCCAGTCGCCGTGCAGGAGGCTGACCGCCAGCCGCTCGCCGCCCACGAGCCGGGACCCGGTTCCGCGCGGTTTGACCAGCCGCTGCTTGACGATGTCCACCAGGGGAACGGAGGGTTTGCCGTCCTCGTCGATGATCTGGACGCCGGGCTGGATAATCCAGGCGTCGGGGAATTCGGCGTGGGCGCGCAGCACGACGTCCACGAAGTTCGGCAGCAGAAGGTCGTCGCATCCCATGACCACCAGGACGTCCTGGCTGGCCAGCGAGACGCAGGTCCTGAAGTTCTCGGTGATGCCCTCGTTCTTGTCCTTGCGGATATACGTGATCTGGGGATCGTCCGCGGCCTCGACGTAGCGTCTGACGTCGTCGCCCGGGTACGCGTCGTCAACCACCGCCAGGCGCCAGTCCGGGCTGGTCTGGGCCAGGACGCTGTCCACGGCCAGTTTCATGTAGTTAACGTCGCCCCAGTAGGGGATAAAGATGTCCAGTGCCACCGGGGCCTCCTACTTCGTCGTCGGCGTCGCCGGAGCGTCGCCGTCCCGGGAGGACATGTCCTCGACCATGGTCCGGAGGATGGCCACTTCCTCCGCGAGGGTGCGGGTCTCGTCCTCGACCACGGACAGCTCCCAGGACAAGTGCAGGCAGACACCGAGCAGCAGCAGGATGCTGATGATGAACAGCAGATTGGACGGCAGCTGGACGCCGACGCGTTCGGCCACGATCGTCAGCAGGCTCGGAAAC
>NZ_CAKKMM010001111.1:0-1704 GCF_918698205.1 Microbacterium sp. Bi128
GGGCGGAGTGCCCTGGTCCGCGCAGCGGCGGGGGCGGGGCGACAGCCGCCCCACCGGTGAGGGGCGGCTCAGGGGCGCAGGAGCACCTTGCCGACGCGCGGCGAGAGGCTCGCGGCCATGGCCTCACGAGCGTCCTCGAGGCCGAACGTCGCGGCGACGGGGAGGGTGAGGGTGCCGTCGGCGAGGTAGCGCGACAGTTCGCCGAAGAGGGCGCCGCGGGTCTCGGCATCCATCGTCTTGATGACGACGTTGCCCCAGAAGCCCTTCACGGTGGCCTGGCGGAAGATGATGTCGCCGGCCGAGAGCTCGAGCTTTCCGGCTCCCATCGAGCCGAAGATCACCAGCGTGCCGTTGTCGGAGAGCAGCGACAGCACATCGTTGCTCGCCGTGCCGCCGACGGAGTCGACGCCGGCGACGATACGTGCGCCGTCGGCGATCGCGAGGGCCTTCTCGCGCCAGTCGTCGGCGTCGGTCGACACGATGTTGTGGATGCCCTGCTGGGCGAGTTCGTCGACGGCGCTCTGTCGGCGGACCAGGCCGATGACGTGGATGCCACGGGCCTGGGCGATCTGCGCGACCATGCGGCCGACCGCACCGTTGGCGGTGTTCTGCACGATCCAGTCGCCCGGCTGCAGGTCGAGCGAGTGCAGCAGGCTGATCGCGCTGAACGGCATGGACACGAGCTGCGCGGCCATCTCGTCGGGGAGGCCGTCGGCGACGGGGACGAGGCCCGCGGCGGGGGTGACGACGTACTCGGCCCACACGCCGAAGGTGCCGCCGGTGGCGACGCGCTGACCGACCTGCAGTCCGTCGACGCCCTCGCCGAGCGCGTCGACGATGCCGACGGCCTCGGTGCCGGCGCGGGCGGGGAGTTCGGGCTTGTAGCCGTACGTGCCGCGGATCGTCCACAGGTCGTGGTTGTGGATCGTCGACAGGACGATGCGCAGCCGCACCTGGCCGGGGCCGGGCTGCGGGGTCTCGACCTCTTCGACGTCGAGGACGTCGGTCGGTTCGCCGAACTGGTGGTGCACGATCGCGCGCATTTCTCTCCTTGCGTGGTTATTTTGTAACGACCGGTCTAATATAGACCCGGACCGGAGAGAAGGAAACCCATGGGCAGGATGCCGGCGTTCGACCGCCGCTCCGTCGTCGACGCGGCGCGCGATGTCTTCTGGCAGCGCGGGTACGCGGAGGCCGGGATCACGGAGCTCGAGGAGGCGACCGGTCTCACCCGCTCCAGCCTCTACAACGCCTTCGGCAGCAAGCGCGGTCTCTTCGATGCGGTGCTCGGGGCGTATCTCGACGACATCGTCCGCACCCGGTTGCGGCCCCTCGGCAGCGGCGACCCCGGCGCACTCGAGGCCTACGTCGACGAGATGCGCGCGGCCATCGCCGCGGACAGCCCCAGGGCGCGCCTCGGTTGCCTGCTGTTGAACGCCGGTTCGTCGCCCCTCGCGTCCGACGACGCCGAGGTGCGCGGGCTCGTGTCGGGCTACGCCGCCGAGATGCGCGGCGCGATCCGCGCCGCCGTCGCCGACCGCCGCCCCGATCTGACCCCGGATGCCGTGGACGCGCTGTCCGCGGTCTGCGCGTCGCTCGTCGTGGCGGCGCTGACCCTCGCCCGCGTCGACCGCGACGCGGCGCTGGCGACCCTGGCATCCGTCCCCACGACGCTGGAGTCCTGGCGCTGAGCCGCGCCCAGCC
>NZ_CAKKMM010001112.1:0-1700 GCF_918698205.1 Microbacterium sp. Bi128
GCTCTATCCGGAGCAACAAATCCATTGTTCAGGCGTTTAACTTCCCGCGCGCTGCACTTCCCATCGGCGCCAACGTTCGCGAACTGCTCTCGGCTGTGCCCCTCATGCTCGCCATGCTCCTGATCGTGGTGGTGCTGCCTCCAGCCGAGAACATCACCTGGCTGTGGGTACTGGTGGTACCGGCCATACTCCTGCAGTCGCTATTCAACCTCGGGGTGGGGCTCATCCTTGCCCGGGTTATCTCCCGCGTTCACGACGTCACGCACCTGCTGCCCTTCGCGCTGCGGGCGTGGATGTACGGATCCGCGATCTTCTACACCTACGAGCGTTTTGTCACGCATCCCCAAATGCTCGCCGCCATCAAGCTCAATCCCTTGTTCAACGTCATTGACATAATCCGGGATTGCGTGCTCTATGCCCGGGTTCCCCAGTGGCAGTCGTGGGCAATCCTTGCGGCCTGGGCCCTGGGAGCGCTGGCTGTTGGGCTTGTCTACTTCTGGAAGGGGGAGGAATCCTATGGACGCGGGTGAGAAGGAAATCTTCATCGAGGGGCATCCATGCGTGGTCGTGGACAGCGTGCGGATGCGCTATCGCGTCGCCTCAACCGCTGCTTCGGACACGGACGCCGACACCGCCAAGCCCCGGTTCCTGCGCCGCGCCGTCAATAAGCCGCACATGGTGACCGTGCAGGCCCTGAACGAGCTCTCCCTGGTGGTGGAGCGCGGCGAATCCGTCGGCATCATTGGCCGCAACGGGTCCGGAAAAAGCACGCTGATGAAGATCATCAGCGGCCAGTCCAAGCCGACGTCGGGGGCCGTGTATGCCTCCAGCACGCCGATCATGCTCGGCGTCAACGCAGCCTTGGTCCAAGACCTGTCGGGGGACCAGAATGTCATCCTGGGCTGCCTTGCCATGGGCATGAGCCGGGCCGAAGTGGACGAAAAGTTCAACAGTATTGTCGAACTGTCCGGACTCGAGAAGTCCATTCACTTACCGATGAAGTCCTATTCTTCGGGCATGGCGTCCCGCCTGCGGTTTGCCATCGCCGCGAGCGTCGATCCCGAGATTCTCCTGGTGGATGAGGCGCTCAATACCGGTGATGCCCAGTTTGGTGACCGCAGTAAATTGCGGATGGACGAGCTCCGCGAGCAGGCCGGCTGCGTCTTCCTGGTCAGCCACAGCCTGGACACGATCAAGGCAATGTGCACACGGGTGATCTGGCTCGACAAGGGCGATCTCATCATGGACGATGAGCCGGAAATCGCCATCAAGGCCTATCAGGACTTCACCCGTCACCTGTCCAAAGGCAACAACATCTCAGCCGCCAAGATTCTCGACGACGCCAAAGCGAATCTTGTGGCAACCGAGGTCCGTGGGCGGTCCTCACGCCGGAGCCGAGGCTGATGCCGGGTCTCCGGGAGGTCCGGAAAGGCCTGTGGCATCTGCGCAGGGGCGGTGTGGCGCAGTACAAGACCTGGCGGTCCCGCGAGCGGACCGAACAGGGCTTCGCCGCGCCCCGCAACGTGCAGGGCGTGGAAGCGGCCTGGACGGGGCGGGGGCGCAAACGCCGGCTCTCGCTGATTCCGGCCGCCCTTCCACAGCACCAACCGTCCCGGCCCGACGTCCGGGCCGCGGTGATCCTGGACGACTTTTCCGCCTTGGCCTTCGGCTATGAGTGGACCACCAGCGCCGTGCACCCC
>NZ_CAKKMM010001113.1:0-1698 GCF_918698205.1 Microbacterium sp. Bi128
GGTTTTGTAGTTCCGCCTCTTTTGTTCTGAGCACTACCGAGAAGCAGGCTCCGCCCAACGCCGATGAGGATACTGCCGCCCGGCCTCCGCGCCGGAGGGCAACCCGCTGGACCAGGGCCAGCCCAAACCCGCGGCTGTTGATTCCCTCGGACTCCTTGCTGGTCACGCCGGGCTCGAACACTTTAGCGCGTTCAGGAACCGGGACGCCGGGTCCGTCGTCCTCCACCACGATGGTCCGCCCGCCGTCGGCGCTCTCGCCCAGCCGGATGGCAACAGTGCTGTCGTAACCCGCAGCGTCCACAGCGTTGTCGATCAGGTTGCCCAGCACCGTGATGACGTCGCCCGAGTCATCAACCGAGCACAGCGAATCCGGGCTGACGATGATCTCGATGCCGCGCTCGGCGCAGACCGTGGACTTGGCGATCAGCAGCGCCTGGACCCCGTGGTCGGTGATTCCGGCCGCCAGCGGCCGGTTCGCGAAGACGGCGTCGTTGTGGCTGCGGCCCAGGTATTCGATGGCTTTGTCCTGCTTTCCAAGCTCCAGCAGCCCGGAGATGACGTGCAGTTTGTTGGCAAATTCGTGCGCCTGGGCGCGGAGTGCCTGCGTCACGTCCACGGCGCCGTCGCGGTCGCGCAGGACGGTGTGGAGCTCCGTGCGGTCGCGCAGGATCAGCACCTTGCCGACTTCGCGGCCGTCGACGGTGGCCGCATTGACCTTGCCCAGCAGGATCCGTTCACCCGAGAGCACCAGTTCCTCCGTGGCGGATCCGGCCGAGAGCAAGCGGAGGACCGCCGGTTCCAGGCTTGCCGCTGCAGGGGTCCCGGTGATGTCCCCTGCCAGGGCGAGCAGGCGGCGTGCCTCATCGTTGACCAGCGCGACCCTGCCGTCGGCGTCCACGGCCACCAGTCCTTCACCCAGGCCGTGGAGCATGGCGTCGCGCGTTTCCAGCAGGGCAGCGATGTCCTCGGGCTCGAGTTTGTAGATCCGCCGCCACACCAGTTTCGAGACATACATCGCGCCCAGCGAACTTAGCAGTGCCGCGCCGAGCAGCCAGCCGAACAGCTGCGGCATGTCCTCATGGAGGTCGGCGGCCAAGGTGCTCTCCAGCACCCCCACGGATGCGGAGCCGATCACGGCGCCGGCCGCATCGAAGATGGGAACCTTCACCCGCCAGGACTCACCGAGCGTGCCCGTCTGGGTACCCACGTAGATCTCCCCGGACAGCGGCACGGACGGATCGGTGGAGACCGGCCGGCCGATTTCCGCCGGATTGGGGTGCGACTGACGGACCCCGTGCCGGTCCGTCACCACCACATAGGTGACGTTGGATGCCTGCCGGATGACTTCCGCGATCGGCTGGATTGTCTGGGCCGGCGACGATGTGCCGAACGCGTTGATGACCGAGGGCAGCTGGGCAACACTTTCGGCGACGCCGATCAGCCGGCCCTTGTAGGCGTCACGGAGCTGTTGTTCCTGCATCCGGATGGTCACGGCCCCCACCACCGTGAGGACAGCCAGCACGATGCCCAGCTGCAATGCGACCAGCTGGAACCGAAGGGGAATCTTGTGAAACATGTCACAAGTTTCCCATTGGGGGCGCAGCCCGCCCGCCAAAAAGACGCCCGGGGCCGTGACCAATATGACCACTACTACCTCTACGGCCAAATGCTGTTGCCGTTCGGCGGGCGCTCCTAGGG
>NZ_CAKKMM010001114.1:0-1697 GCF_918698205.1 Microbacterium sp. Bi128
AGCCCGCAGGCCCCACCTTCCGCAGACGACGCGCCGAGCGTCCCATATACAGCACCCCTTCAGTCAGGTGTTGCGATGTTGAGGAGAAACCGCGCTGCCCACGCAGCCGAGGGATATGGGCAGAGTCCAACTTTTGTCGGCCCATCCGGCTACACTGAATGTATCGAACATATATTCGAATAAGGGTGTGTTGTGGGCGTTGTTGTCGGTCCCCGCGTGATAGACGCGGGCATGTCGTTGCTGTCGGTGCTGATCTCTCCGGTCCCCGTCGCGGCCGGGTATCCATCGCCGGCGCAGGACTACTTTGATGGGCGCATTGACCTGAACGAGCATCTGATCAAGGACATCACCAGCACGTACGTCGTGCGGGTCTCCGGAGACTCGATGGAACGCGCCGGCATCAGCGACGGGGATGAACTGATCGTCAACCGGGCCCTGGAACCCAAGGACGGGTCCGTAGTCATCGCCGTCCTGGATGGAGAATTGACCATCAAGCGGCTGCGGATCACGGCCGCCGGCGTCGTTCTGCAGGCGGAGAATCCGTCCTACCCGGACATCCGGGTTCCGTCCGTGTCGGATCTGGTCATCTGGGGCGTCGCGACCCGCTGCCTGCATCATGTTTGAGGCACACCATGTCTAAGCCCTCCCCGATGCGGCGGATGCCGCAGATCGCGCACGTGGATGTGAACTGCTTCTACGCCTCGGCCGAGCGGGCATTCGACCCGTCCCTCGAAGGCCGGCCCGTCGTCGTACTGTCCAACAACGACGGGTGCGCCGTCACCCGGTCCCCGGAAGCCAAGGCTCTCGGCATCGGCCTCGGTGAACCATGGTTCAAACTCGCCCCGCGGGCGAAGGAGTGGGGACTTGTTGCCCTCTCGAGCAACTACGAGCTTTACGGGGACATCAGCGCCCGGGTGATGGAACTGCTGGGCCGCTACAGCGCTTGGTTGGAGGTTTACAGCATCGACGAGGCCTTCCTGGGCGTCAAAGGCGCGCCGGAGGACCTGCTGGTCCTGGGCCAGACCATGAAGGCAGCCGTGCGGCGCAACGTGGGGGTTCCGGTCTGCGTCGGGATCGCCGGGACCAAGACCCTCGCGAAACTGGCCAACAAATGGGCAAAGCACAACCCGGCCTTCGACGGGGTCTGCCACTGGGACTCCGTGCCCGCCGCCACCAGAGAAGCGCTGATGGGCCGGCTGTCTGTGATCGAAATCTGGGGCGTCGCGACGCGCCTGACCAAACGCCTCAACGCCTTAGGGCCTCAGTCCATCCTTGACCTGTCCCGGGCCGACCCGGTGATGATCCGGGACCGCTTCTCCGTGGTCATGATGCGCACCGTTCTGGAGCTGCAGGGCACGCCGTGCATCCCGATGGAGGAAGAACGGATCGGCCGGGACCAGCTCATCTTCTCGCGCTCCTTCGCCACCCCCATCACCACCGCCGCCGGCATGCGGCAGGTCCTGTCCGTCTACGGCCAGCAGGCATCGGCACGGCTGGCCAAATACAGCCTCCAGGCCAAGGTCCTCACCGCCTTCGCCGGCACCTCGCACTTCAACCCGAACGACACCTCCTACCCCTCGGTGTGCGTGCCGCTGCCGATGCCCACCGCCGATCCCGTCCTGCTCACCCGGGCCGCCCACGCCCTCCTGCCCCACATCCAGGAAGGCATCAAATACGCCCGGGCCGGCATCATGGTC
>NZ_CAKKMM010001115.1:0-1692 GCF_918698205.1 Microbacterium sp. Bi128
CATCCACCCACCCTAACAAGCGCGGCTTGTGCCGGCCTGAGGAAAAAGGGCAAACGCCAGACCGTAGCCGTGTGGGCACAGGCGCGCATAGGCTCGGTGAGTGGACATCGTCGAGTTCCTGACCGCGCGCATTAGAGAAGACGAAGCCGTCGCCCTAAAGCTGCTCGGCGACCCCACGCTTGCCGTCTCCGGCGAGTGGTATGAACGCCGCCTGCTCCGTGAGTGCGAGGCCAAGCGCCAGCTCATCGGCATCATTGAATCCGCACGCCAGTCCGTGCTGGCCATGTTGGTCAGCCAGGAACCCGCCGAGGCCGGATGGGTGCCGGACGTCATCGAATGGACCACGCTCTCCCTGCACACCCTGGCGCTGCCGTATGCGGACCACCCCGAATTCCAGGCGCACTGGCGGATCACCGGATAGGCCCGTCAGCGGTTAGCTCCTGAGATGCTGACGGGTCCCGGAAACCTGCAGGAAATCTCCGCGGCCTACTCTGGTCACACCGCGGCTTCTGCGGTCCGCAAGTCGGCTGGTTCTTGAAGGGATACCGTCATGCACCTCTTGCCCCGTGAGCAGGAAAAGCTCATGATCGTGGTCGCGGCGGATCTCGCCCGCCGCCGCCAGGCGCGCGGACTGAAGCTGAACTTCCCCGAGGCCGTCGCGGTGATCAGTTACGAACTGATCGAGGGCGCCCGGGACGGCCGAAGCGTTCCGGAGCTCATGAGCTACGGAACCACCATCCTTGGCCGCGACGACGTGATGGAGGGAGTGCCGGAAATGATCCACGACGTCCAGATCGAAGCAACCTTCCCGGACGGCACCAAGCTCGTCACCGTTCACGGCCCGATCCGTTAGGAGCTTCGATGATTCCTGGAGAATACGTGCTCAGTTCCGCGCCGCTGGTCATCAACGCCGGCCGTGAGGCGGTGGAGGTCGCGGTGACCAACACCGGAGACCGGCCCGTCCAGGTGGGCTCGCATTATCACTTTGCCGAAGCCAACTCGGCGCTGCAGTTTGACCGGGCGGCCGCCTACGGCCGCCGGCTGGACATCCCGGCCGGCACGGCCGCGCGGTTCGAACCCGGGGACAGCAGGACCGTCCGGCTGATCGAGCTCGCGGGCAGACGGGAAGTGTACGGCCTCAGCAACGCCGTCAACGGCGCACTCCGCAAGAGCGGACTCCCTGTTTCCGAAGGGGAAGGTGACGCACAGTGAGTTTCGAGCTATCCCGCAGGCAGTATGCGGACCTCTACGGCCCGACGACGGGCGACGCCATCCGCTTGGCCGACACGGATCTGTTTCTTGAGATCGAGAAGGACCTCACCGTCTACGGCGAGGAAGTGGTGTTCGGCGGCGGCAAGGTGATCCGCGACGGCATGGGCCAGAACGGCCAAGTGACCCGGGACGGTGACGGTTCCGGCGGTATTGGTTCCGGCGGCGGAGTCCCGGACACCGTGATCACCAACGTCGTGGTGCTGGACTACACCGGCATCTACAAGGCCGACGTCGCGCTCCGGGACGGCCACATCTTCCGGATCGGCAAGGCCGGCAACCCGCAGATCACCGACGGCGTGGACATCGTGATCGGCGCGAGCACCGAGATCATTGCGGGTGAACGGAAAATCCTGACCGCCGGCGGGGTGGACTCGCACATCCACTTCATCTCCCCGGACCAGGTCCCCGCCGCCCTGTGCA
>NZ_CAKKMM010001116.1:0-1692 GCF_918698205.1 Microbacterium sp. Bi128
TCGCGACGCTCGTCGCTGGTTGAAAACCAGCACCCCTTCGCGGTGATCTTCGGTTGCGCCGACTCCAGGCTTGCCGCCGAAATCATCTTCGACCTCGGCCTCGGGGACGCCTTTGTGGTCCGCACCGCCGGCCAGGTGATCGACGACGCCGTGCTTGGCTCGCTGGAATACAGCGTCAGCGAACTGGACGTCCCGCTGATCGTCGTCCTGGGGCACGACAGTTGTGGTGCTGTCACTGCAACCAAGAACGCCGTGGAAACCGGCCAGATGCCGGTCGGTTTCATCCGCAGCCTGGTGGAGCGGATCACCCCGTCCGTGTTGACCTCGCTGCGTAACAATCAGACCGACGTCAACGACATGGTGGTCGAGAACGTCAAGCAGACCTCGCAGCGGCTGGTGGACAGTTCCCGGGTGATTTCGGGCGCAGTCGACAGCGGCCGCACCGCCGTGATCGGCCTCGCCTACAGCCTGGCTGACGGCCGGGCCGATCTCGTTTCCAGCATCGGCAGGCTGTAAACCCCGGCGCCCGGCCGTCGCAGCCTGCTCACGGTTTTCGGTGGGACTCCTACTCCCAATAAGCTAGCCCCATGACTTCCACAGATGAGTTGAACACCGAAGAGTTCCGCATTGAACACGACACGATGGGCGAAGTCCGCGTTCCCGTGAACGCCCTGTACCGCGCACAGACGCAGCGGGCAGTCGAGAACTTCCCCATCTCCGGCAAGACCCTGGAGCGCGCCCACATCGAAGCCCTGGCACGGGTGAAGAAGGCCGCCGCCCAGGCAAACGCAGAACTGGGGGTGCTCGACGGCGAGCTCGCCCAGGCGATTGCCGACGCAGCCGACCAGGTTGCGGCCGGCAAGTACGACGGCGACTTCCCGATTGACGTCTTCCAGACCGGCTCCGGCACGTCCTCGAACATGAACACCAACGAGGTCATCGCCGAGCTCGCCACGCGTGCCCTCACGTCTGCCGGAAGCGACAAGGTTGTCCACCCGAACGACCACGTCAATGCCTCGCAGTCCTCCAATGACGTCTTCCCCACGTCCGTCCACGTCGCCGCCACGTCCGCCCTGATCAACGATCTGATCCCGGCCCTCGGCTACCTGGCGGAGTCGCTGGAGCGCAAGGCCACCGAATTCAAGGACGTCGTGAAGTCCGGCCGCACGCACCTCATGGACGCCACCCCCGTCACGCTGGGCCAGGAGTTCGGCGGCTACGCCGCGCAGGTCCGCTACGGCATCGAGCGCATCAACGCCGCCCTCCCCCGCGTCGCCGAGGTCCCGCTTGGCGGCACCGCCGTGGGCACCGGCATCAACACGCCGGCCGGATTCCCGGAGCGCGTGATCGAACTGCTGGCGGCCGACACCGGACTGCCCCTGACCGAGGCCCGCGACCACTTCGAGGCCCAGGCCAACCGGGACGGCCTCATCGAAGCGTCCAGCCAGCTGCGCAACATCGCGATTTCCTTCATGAAGATCAACAACGACCTGCGCTGGATGGGCTCCGGCCCCAACACCGGCCTCGGCGAAATCGCCATCCCGGACCTGCAGCCGGGCTCGTCGATCATGCCGGGCAAGGTCAACCCCGTCATCTGCGAAGCCTCCATCATGGTCTGCGCACAGGTGATCGGCAATGACACCGCCATCGCGTGGTCCGGCACCAACGGCGCCTTCGAACTCAACGTCGGCA
>NZ_CAKKMM010001117.1:0-1689 GCF_918698205.1 Microbacterium sp. Bi128
TTGGCCTCCTGCGCCTACGAGGACGAGGGCGATCCGCGGCCGACGGCGGCCGGGCAAAGCCACCGGCCGGCGCCCGCCGCGCCGACCAAAGATCCGGGGGTGCTGGGCGTGGAAGCGAGCAACTACGCCGAGCTGCACAAGCGTCTGGCCGGGGCGCCAGGGTCCGTCCTCCTCTCTGACGCCGGTCCGGCGGACGGGCCAGGGGTTGGCTTCACCAAAGCCGCAACGGTGACGACCGCCGGTCCGCACACAGTCACCGCGGCGTGCGTGGGCATCCCCCATGCCCAGATCTTCCTCTCCCAGAACTCGCTGGCCGGAACAGAGCACACGGTGTTCGAGGTCGATTGCTCGCGAACCCAATCGCAGGTCGTCCAACTGCAGAAGGGCTACGTCAGTGCCCAGTTGACCCGGCCGGACCCGACCGGCGCCTGGACCGGGGCGGTCGCCGGAATCAAAGTCACGGGCCAGTGAGGCTAACGAGCCTGGTACGGACTCAACTCGGCGCATCGGACCCAGCCCAACATGTGGTGGAGGGACTCGCGCGGTGGAGGGACTACTGATGCCGACCGTAAATGCTGCTCTCGATCCCTTTCGCGTCGCGAGGCGTGGCTGTTCCAGGACATCGACTACGGCAGGGACGGGTGCGCGTAGTCTGTCGCCATGACCTCGGGAAGCGGTGATGGCGGTAGAACGTACGAGTGGCAATCGTGGCCGTCCGACTCACTGGAGGGAATGCCGCCGAAGCGCCGCCGGCTGGTCGTCTGGGGGTTGCTGTGGCTCTTCCTCTTGAGCGGTGTCCTGCAGGGCGTCCTGAGCGCAGTGGGCATACCCGAGCCGTGGCGGTCCGTGGTGTTCGCTGCCGCCTTGGCCGCGGTCTTCGTCCCCCTGATCCGGGGAGCGGCCGCTGAAACCCGTGCCCTGCGAGCCGAAGGTGTCGACATGCCCGCCGTCGTAATGACCCGCAAGGCGCTTGTCGTCCTGTCCGTCATCACCGGCGGGCTCTGGATCGTTTTTGCGGTCCTCGCATTCCTGGGTGAGTCCGCCTCCCCGCTGGTGCCGATCGCCTGGACCATTGTGCTGGCCTTCCAGGGCCGCAGCTGGAGATCCTTGCCGCGTTGAGTGCCAGGTCTGCTGTGCGGCCGGAGCCGGTCCTACAGCTGCCGGCCCCGTTGGTCCCAGTCGGCTCGGCGGGCCTCTTCCGCGTCCCAGAATGGTGCGTCGTTTCTCCGGACCCGGAGCAGATGCAGGAGTTGGATCGCGCCCATCACAAACATGGCCGTGTAGATCCAGAAGGAGACGGCGTCGAAGCCTCTTTCCGGCCAGAGCTTGTTGAAGGCGAGCAGAGCACCGATCAAGGCCAGCCCGGCGGCTGACCAGGCGCTGAACTTCCAGGAGCCGCGAGTCATCCGGGGTTCCATTCGCTTGTGGCCCTCAGTGGTCGGCATGAGTCAGATCTCCGGATGCTTGGGGCCTTTGGCTGAAGCGGGGTTCGCTGTCGCTGCCCAGTGCTGATGGCTCACCCTACCGATTCTTGGTCCACAGTGACGATGGCTTGCTGAGCGAAGACCTTGCCCGGGCAAAGGAGACACGCAAAAGACGGGATTCCCTGGCTGCCGGCGGTGGAACCCTACGATGGTGAGGATGAACTCCACCCGGAAGGCCTCGTACGCATCCGCCGTGGCCCTGCTG
>NZ_CAKKMM010001118.1:0-1689 GCF_918698205.1 Microbacterium sp. Bi128
GACCGGAAGGCCGCGAGTGGGCATAATGAAGGCGTGGATTCCCGCTGCGCCCGCAAGGCATAGACATCCTGCGGGTGCGCGCCTCGACTGACAGGACCCATGGAAACTCCCGGTGATTTTCAGCAGGCCGGGGCCGGCGAATGGTCGGACGGCCCGCTGGTTGTCGGTGTGCCGTGGGAATTCGACGGGCGCCTGGTACGGGCCGCCGCCGGGCTCGCCGCGATCATGGGAGTGCACCTGATTTGCGCGTTCGTGGACCCGGCGAGCTACCTCACGGAGTGGGAGCCCGCCGGAGTCCTGGATGGCACCTCACTGGATCCCGCCCCGAATGTCGAAGCCGAATACCCGGCCTCACAGCTGCTCAGCTGCCTTGAGGGCATTCTCGGTCCTCCCGGCGGGGCATGGTCCTTCCGGGTGCTGAACGGCGAAGTTGCCCACGCCCTGGACCGGCTGGCGCAGAGCGCGGGCGCGGCTGCGCTGATTGTCGGCGGGCAGCGGCCTGGGCGGATTGCCCAGATGGGCCGGCTCCTGGAGGGCTCGGTCAGCGTTTCCCTGACCCGTCTGCAGGGCAGGCCAGTACTGGTCGTTCCGCACGCGGGTCAGTGACGCACGCGCCGGCCGTGCGTTCCGTCCAGCGACGGCGGGTCAACAGCGGGCCGGCAGCGCACCAACAAACCTGAGGCCGGCGGCGCGGGTTCATCCGTTCCGGGTGACGGCCCCGGGCCGCCGCGGCCATAGCGTTGGAGTACCGCCGGTGTGCGAGCGCCCGGGATGCGAAAGATTGCTGGAGCACAAGGGGCTGACGCTGACGGCGGAACTGCACGAGCCGTCAACGCCAGCGAATCGAAGTGAGTGATGGTAGACCCGAACAAGCCAGCAGCCGTCACGTCAGAGGCGCGGGCGCTCTTCGTCGGCAGCGCCGCCTTCCTCGTCCTGGGCGGCATCGCTTTTCTGCTGATCGGGCGGGAACCGGTCCCGTTGTCCGGACGGGGTTCAGTTGGTGACATTGCCTCGATCGGCACGGCTGTGCTGGGCGCCGGGGCGGTGGTGGCCGGTTGCCTGCAACGTCGTCCGGCTGTGGCACCGGAGGCCCGCGGGGGAGGCCGGATCCGCACGTCCATCGATATCGCCGCACTCGCGCTGGCGCACGCCTGCATCTTCCTGCTCGGCTGGCTGGCGCTCTTTTCGCTGTTCCAGCAGGCGTTCATCGGTGCGGTCGTCTACCCGTTCGCGGCCGCTGTCCTGGTCGGGACCACGGGAGCCATCAGCGCCTATATCGCCTACCTGTCCGCGCTCAGCATGACCGCCTATCGCCTCGCCGCCCTCCTCGCCGGCGGAGTCCTGTTCGTGACGGGCCAGGCCGTCGCCCTTGCCGCCGGCCAGAGCGAATGGCTCGTATTCTTCAACGAATCCGTCAAGCCCCCGATGTGCCTTGCGGCATCGATCTGTGCGATCGCCGGGTTCTTCCTCAACTACAAGCGCTACGAAAACAAAGAACAGACTCCCCAGAAGGCAGCGACGCGATGACCGACACCAGGGAATCCGGAACCTACCCGTCCTTCGCCGAACTTCTCGAACGGGAGGGTGCGCTATCCGGGACGTCGTGGGGGCTGTTTCCCCAACCTGACCGCGGAACGCCGTCCTTCATCACGCAGGACACCACCCTGGAGGCCAGGAACTGCATCAGGA
>NZ_CAKKMM010001119.1:0-1687 GCF_918698205.1 Microbacterium sp. Bi128
GGGGGGAACTGGCGAACGCAGGTTGACGGCGATGCCCGCCGTCACGCGGCGACTTCCTTCCGCGGCAGGGGAGCGGGGGTCTTCCGGGCCAGGCCGCCCACGGGGATGACGGCGATGACCACGGCACTGGCGGCCAGGACAGCGCCTGCCAGGGTCGCCGGCCACCACGATCCGGCGGCCGGATCGACGGCGTCGCCGAACGCGTCCGGCCCGAACACCGCCGCCCAGGCATTGGTCTGGGTCAGCAGGAGGACACCGGCCTGGGCCGTGAGGGTTGCGGCGAGGGTCCGCACGACGCGGTGGACAGTGATGGCTCGCAGCGCGGGGTCCAGACCGCGCGGGGCGTCGCGGACGCCCTGGCGGGACCGGGCCCGGAGGAACGCCGGCAGGGCGGCAACGCAGGTCCCGGCGGTGAGCAGTGCAACCGGAACCCAGCCGCGATCTTCGGCCAGCAGGGCCTGTCCCGCGGCGGTGACGGCGAGGGCTGCCAGGAAGACCAGCAGCGCCAGGACCGCCGTGGTCAGCAGGGCCGGGCTGACCGGCTGCCGGGGCCAGGTGCGCGGCGCCTCCGGCGTTCCGTAGTTGCGCTGCAGGACCAGCTCGCCTCCGGCGATGACCAGCAGGACGCAGGTGCCCATCACGGCCACGAGTCCCGCAAGTCCGTAGCCGGCGGCCGCCATGATCACGGGGGCGAGGAAGGCTCCGGCGACCAGCGGCACGGCGGCCGCGAGGCCCAGGAGCGCTCCAAGTGAGGAAACCAGCCTGGCGGCCGGGTGCTGGCGGCCGGCGGCGATCCCTGATTCCGGCCGGTTCCGGACGCCCAGCCCGGCGGAAGCAAGCCGAGGCGGCCGCCACCACCACATCACGAGCAGGACCACGGTCGCCGCGAGGCCGGCGAAGTTCGTCCACGATGCCGTTTGCTGGGCCGGATCGGGACGGGCCGCGAAGTTCCCCGCGATGACCGCCAAGCCGGCAGCCACTGTGGACACTGTGCGCAGCAGCCGGTTCATCGCGATGGTCCGCAGTACAGCGTTGTCCGCCGCGTCAAGGGCCTCCAGCTGCCGGCGGCGGGCGATCAGCCACAAAACCAGCCACGTGCCGACGGCCAGCACCAGCAGGGCGCCCCCGAGCCAGGCGGCCACCTCCGGTCCGGGGATACGGCCGTCGCCGCCGCTGTTGTAGTAGCCGTACGCGCCGTCGCCGACCGTAGTGGGAGCCACGGCCGCGAACCCGGGCAGCGTGGCAGTCCGGGCGATGGCCGCGGCAGCCGAGACGAAGATCGCAGCCGTGGTCAATGCCAGCCTGCGGGGCAGGAAGTCTTTGATGCGCCGCACGGACAGCACGGCCTGCCGCCGCATTCGCCGCGGACCCGGGTAGGTGACCTGTCCCAGGGCATGCACGCCCAGGCAGCCCAGGACCGGCCATGCCAGCGCCGGGATGATCGAGTCGGCGCCCACCACGGCGGACGCTGACGGATTGGCCGGGATGATACCCAGGGTCATGGCGCCCTGGAGTGAGCTCGCGAGCCAGCCAATCACACCTACCCACAGCCCGTGCTCCGATACTGTCTGCGGCGACGTTCCGGTCCCGGGAGCCCAGATCACCCACCGCAGGACGGCATACACCAGCAGGGCGGCGATCGCCGGGCCGAGCAACAGCATCGGCGGCACGTTCAACAGGACCGGCA
>NZ_CAKKMM010001120.1:0-1686 GCF_918698205.1 Microbacterium sp. Bi128
GCCTTAGCCATGCCAAACACCAGCAGGATCGCGGCGCACAGCGCGAAGACCGACGTGAACAGCACCATGACGGGCAGCAGCAGGGAACGGTAGACAATCAGCAGGATCAGGAACACGGCGCCCAGGGCCACGAGCAGCAGGATGCCGTCAATGCCGGCAAAGGCACTCACAAGGTCCGCGGTGAGGCCGGCCGGTCCGGTGACGAATGTCTGCATTCCGGCCGGCGCGGACGCCCGGACCTCGTTGCGCAGTTCTTTGACGACTGTTTTCACTTCCGCCGAGGAAGCAATGGGCACCACGAACTGGACTGCCTTGGCGTCCTCGGAAGGGATGGGACCGATAACCGTGCTCCCGGCCTGCAGGGCCTCTAGCTTGCCCTTGAGGGCCGCGGTCTCGCGGAGCTGGGCCGGGGTGAAGGCGGAGTCGCTCTCAACCACGATCACTGCCGGGATCTCCTTGGAGTCCCTGAACTTTGCCTGCCAGTCCGCAGCCTCGGTGGCCTCGGCCCCGGCGGGAAGGAACGATGCCTGGTCATTTGATGACACCTCGCTCAGGCGGCCGAATGTAGGGCCGCCGACGCCGGCGATCGCCAGCCAGGCCAGGACGAGCACTGCGGGGACCAGCCAGCGCAGCCAGAACGGGACACGGGTCGCCGCGGACGAAGTCGTTTTCATGTTTCCTTCCAGGGTGCGCCTCGGAGTGGGAGCAGAGATCAACTCCATAGTAGACTATCTCCATCATAGAGATAACCCATTTGCCGGGGGCACCGGAGGAGAATGGAAAGACAGCCGGCGTCAGGCCTCTCCGCAGACCCTGCAGTAGACTCCCGAAGGCGCCGTCGACAGCGCCGACCTGCCGCGGTCAGACCACCGGGGCAGGATCAAGGGACGAAGGAGGTCCGCCGTGTCAGCCGAATCCCCGGGCCTATCCGAAGACGCGGTCTCGCCCAAGAACACAGTCCCGCCCGAAGCCGCCGGTCCGCCGCCCCTCGTCCGGCTCCTGCAGGAATTCACCCTCGAAGCCAACCGCTACGTGGACTCCGCCGGCGGCCGCAACGACATGCACCGCACGGACCTCAACGCCCTCGCCGTCATCATGCGGCACGCGGCGCGGGACCAGATTGTCACTCCAGGGGTGCTGAGGAAAGAGCTGAACCTCAGCTCCCCGGCCACCACCGCACTGATCGACCGGCTCCACAGTTCCGGCCACGTGGTCCGTGAGCGCGAGGGCGCGGACCGCCGCCAGGTGCAGCTGCGCATGACGCCCAAGGCCTACCGGGACGGCGGCGCAATGTTCCTGCCGCTGGCCCGCCACATGGGTGCAGCCATGGCGACCTTCACGCCCGAAGAACTGGAGATCGCCACCCGCTTCATGAACTCCATGATCGATGCCACTGTCCGGGCCGGTGAGGAAGCGGCCCGCGGCCCCGGGCCGGAGCAAGCGCCGGGGCAGCGCCCCGGCTGACTCGCGGCCCGGGCGTCACGGATGGGCGGCGGTTTGCGGCCGGCCACCAGGGAGCGCCTCCCCGAGTGCAAAAGGCGCCGTTTCCTGTTCTGGGGTCCCGCCAAAGCGCCTGCCGACGCCGACGGCGGCCGCTACCAGGGCCAGCGGAACCCCCAGCGCCCAGCCGCTGAAGATTAGGACGGCCACCATGACCCCGGCCGCCACGATCACGCCGTACCAGGC
>NZ_CAKKMM010001121.1:0-1685 GCF_918698205.1 Microbacterium sp. Bi128
GCACTACATGGACCAATTCACGTACGCCGAACGGGCCACGGACTGGCGCGGGAATAACAACATCGCCGAATCGATCTTCGGCCAGCTGGCGCTGGAGGAGCACCCGGTCCCCGGCTGGGTGGTGGTCGGGGCCGGCACCGGCGGGACCAGCGCCACGATTGGCCGGTACCTGCGCTACCACCGCTACGAGACGGGCCTCGCCGTCGTCGACCCTGAAAATTCCGCGTTCTATCCGGGCTGGCGGAACAGCCGGCCCGACGGCGGGACAGCTGGCGGCGGGACTGCAGCTGACGCACCCGCGGCGGGATTGCCCTCCCGCATCGAGGGCATCGGCCGGCCGCGGATGGAGCCGAGTTTTGTGCCCGCCGTGATCGACCACATGATCCAGGTTCCCGACGCCGCGTCGGTGGCGGCCATGCGGCATCTGAGGGACCACGCCGGTCTGCACGCGGGTCCGTCCACCGGGACCAACCTCTGGGGCGCGTGGCAGCTCATCGCCGGGATGATCGCGGAGGGCCGCCGGGGCAGTGTTGTGACCCTGATGTGCGACGCCGGGGACCGCTACGCCGGAAATTACTACAACCCGGAGTGGCTGGCGGCCCACGGCCTGGATCCCGAACCCCACGAGGCCGTGCTGGGCGAGTTCTTCCGGACCGGCGCCTGGCCGGCCTAAACCAGCCGGCCAGCCCGCCCGTCAGCACGCCGGCCTAAGCCCGCCAAGGCGCCAGCGGCGGCTAAACCTCCGCTGTATCGCCGGCGGAAAGGTGCCGGTACTCGGTGCCGTACTTGGCGCCGATCCGGGTCACGTGCCCCTCCACCAGGCCGCGGCCCAGCTCGTTCAGGAGCGCGTCGTGGATCGGGAAGGCCTGTGGTGCGCGGACACCAATGACAAAATCCACCACTTCGCCCACCTTGTTCCACGGGGCGTGGATGGGTACAAGCAGCGTCTTGACATCGACGCCGTCGGGGATCGCGAAGGAGTCCCCCGGGTGGTAGACATTGCCGTCGACGAGGTAGCCGACGTTGGCCACCACGGGGATCTGCGGATGGATGAGGGCGTGCTGGCCGCCAAAGGTCCTGATGGCGAAGCCCGACGTTTCAAATTCCTCACCCGCGCCCGCCGCATAGATGCGGCTTCCGGCGTCGGGCGCCTTGCCGCGGAGCGTCGCGGCCACGGCCTCCGGGGCGAAAAGCTCAAGGGTGGTGTTCGACTGCAACGCCGCGGCGACGGCGTCGACGTCCACATGGTCCGCGTGCTCGTGGGTAATGAGCACCGCATGTGCTCCGGCCAGGGCCTGGTCCGTCTCCGAAAAGGTGCCCGGGTCAAACACCAGCACCCGGCCGTCCTGTTCGAGGCGGACACAGGCGTGAGTAAATTTGGTCAGCTTCATCCGGCCAGCCTAGGCACCAGCCGTCACAGTGTCCACGAAGCGCCGCTGGCAATCTTGGGCGCTGGTAATCTTGGACATTGCCACCCTCAGCGAGTCCCACCCGCGAATTCTTTTGACGAAGCGAGTTCCACGATGTCCCAAGGCGCTACCACCGGCAGCAGCCGGACTCCGGCCTCGGCACCCGTGCAGGGCAAGGAACAGCGCGTCACCAAGCAGCGCCTCGCCGTCAGTGCCGCCTTGGACGACCTGGCGGACTTCGTCAGCACCCAGGAACTGCACCGCATCCTCCAGGAG
>NZ_CAKKMM010001122.1:0-1685 GCF_918698205.1 Microbacterium sp. Bi128
GCCCTGTACCGCCGATACCGCCCGCAGGCGTTTGGCGAGATGATCGGGCAGTCGCAAGTGACCGAGCCGTTGATGACCGCCCTGCGCAGTGACCGGGTGGGGCACGCCTACCTCTTCTCGGGTCCGCGCGGCTGCGGCAAGACGACTTCGGCCCGTATCCTCGCGCGCTGCTTGAACTGCGCCGAAGGCCCCACCGACACCCCGTGCGGGAAGTGCGACAGCTGCGTCGAGCTCGGTCGCGGCGGTGGCGGCTCGCTCGACGTCGTCGAGATCGACGCGGCGAGCCACAACGGTGTCGACGACGCGCGCGACCTGCGCGAACGCGCGATCTTCGCGCCGGCGCGCGACCGCTTCAAGATCTTCATCCTCGACGAGGCGCACATGGTGACCCAGCAGGGCTTCAACGCTCTGCTCAAGCTCGTCGAAGAGCCCCCCGCGCACGTGAAGTTCATCTTCGCCACGACCGAGCCCGAGAAGGTGCTGGGCACGATCCGCTCGCGGACGCACCACTATCCCTTCCGTCTCGTGCCGCCGGCGGCGATGCTCGAGTACGTCCAAGAGCTGTGCGAGACCGAGGGCGTCGCGGTCGAGGCGGGCGTGCTCCCGCTCGTCGTGCGCGCCGGCGGCGGGTCACCGCGTGACACCCTCTCGTTGCTCGATCAGCTCATTGCCGGATCCGATCGGGATGCCGAGGGCCGGGTGCTCGTGAACTACGAGCGGGCCGTCGCCCTCCTGGGTTACACGCACTCCGAACTGCTCGACGAGGTCGTCGACGCTTTCGCCGCACACGACGGCGCGGGGGCGTTCACCGCGATCGACCGCGTCGTGCAGACGGGTCAGGATCCGCGCCGTTTCGTCGACGACCTGCTCGAGCGTCTGCGCGACCTCATCGTCGTCGCCGCGACGGGAGCGGGAGCCTCGGCGGTGTTGCGCGGAGTCCCCGACGACGAACTCGAACGCATGGCTCGCCAGGCCACCGCTTTCGGTGTCGCGCGACTGTCGCGGACGGCGGATCTCGTCGTCGCGGCCCTCGACGAGATGACCGGTGCCACGTCTCCGCGTCTGCAACTCGAGCTCCTCGTCGCCCGGGTTCTCACCCACGCGGGGGTCTCGCAGGGGGGCTCACCCGCCGCGGCGGCGGCGCACGGCACCGAGCAGGCGGCTGCGTCCACCGCGCCTCCCGCCCCGAACCGTGAGGCCCCGGCCGCCCGCGTGGCTCCGCCCGCAACGGCGCCCGCCGTTGCGGCGCCGGCTGCACCGCGCGTCGCGGCGCCGGGCGTGGCTGCACCCGCCGGGGTCGCCCCGCCGACCGTCGCATCGCCGACCGTCGCCTCGCCAACGGTCGCGTCTCCCGGGGTCGCCTCTCCCGGAATCGCCTCGCCGGGTGTCGTCGCGCCCGCCGCTCCCCGCGTCGCCTCGCCCGCCGTCGCTTCACCGGGTACGGCCCCGCCCGCGTCGTCCACCGCTCCCGACGGTGCCGCGTCGGCCTCAGCCGGCTCGGCATCTCCTGCGCCGGCATCCGAGGCGCCCGCTCCGGCGGCGGCGTCCCCGGCGGGTGCTCCGCCCCGAGATCGCGCGCCCGGGCGGTCGACGGCATCCGTCGACACTCCGTCCGACGACGATGCCCCGCCTCCCTTCGGCGACGACGATGCCCCGCCGCCGTTCGACGACGAGCCGCCGGGTGT
>NZ_CAKKMM010001123.1:0-1685 GCF_918698205.1 Microbacterium sp. Bi128
CTGAGCCTGTGCCTCCTCTTCCGGCACGCCGGGGAGTCCGCGGTGGACGTACATGACGTCGGCGTCCGAGCCGTAGCCGATCTCCCGGCCGCCCTGACGGCCCATCGCAACCACCAGCACATGGGTCTTCAGCGGTTCCCCGGCGGTGATGATCGTCTCCGCCACGCGCAGCGCCCCCAGGACGGCGGCCCGGTCCGTGTCGGCGAGGGCTTCCCCCACCTGGTCCTGGTCCAGCAGCCCGGCGCTGTCCGCGATGGCGACCCGGAGGATTTCCCGGCGCCGGATCAGCCGGATCAGCCGCATGGCGCTCTCCGGGTCCGCGTGCCGGGACATCTTCGAGGTGATTTCAAGCCATTGGGATTCGAAGCTGAGCGGCACCAGTTCCTTATCCGTGCCCAGCCACGCCACTGATTCGGGCGAAACCTCCAGCAGGTCCGCGATCAGCCGGGAGTTGGCGAGCACGTGGCAGAGCCGCTCGGCTGCGGCCGTCGAATCCCGGAGCATGCCCAGGTACCAGTGCGTTGTGCCGAGGGCCTCGCTGACCCGCCGGAACGCGAGCAGCCCGGCGTCGGGGTCCACGCCGTCGGCGAGCCAGTCCAGCAGGATGGGCAGGAGCTGGCGCTGGAGTGCCGCGCGCCGGCTCACGCCGGCGGTGAGGGCCTCGATGTGCCGCATGGCGCCGGGGGGATCGAGGTAACCGAGGGCGGCGAGGCGGCCCTGGGCGGCTTCCGGGGTCAGGCGTGCCTCTTCGCTGCTCAGGGTGGCGACTGTGTTGAGCAGGGGGCGGTAGAAGATTCGTTCGTGGAGTTCCCGCACGGAGCGCTTGGTTTTTCGCCATGCGGCGACCAGGGCGTCCGGCTTGGGCCGCTCGGCGGAGAACGGTCCCAGGACCGCCTTGGCGAGGGAACGCAAAGACGCTTCGTTCACCGGCATGAGGTGCGTCCGGCGCAGCTGGAACAGCTGGATCCGGTGTTCGAGCAGCCGCAGGTAGCGGTAGTCGCGGTCGAACTCCGCGGCGTCGGAACGGCCGATATACCCGCCGGCGGAGAGCGCGGCGATGGCCGACGTGGTGTCCCGGCAGCGCAAGGATTCATCCGACTTGCCGTGCACGAGCTGCAGCAGCTGGACGGTGAATTCGACGTCGCGCAGCCCGCCGCGGGGAGCTGGTAGCCCTCCTCGATGCCCTTGAGGCCGGCGCCGAGCAGCACGGCGTAGGCCAGGTAGGGGTTGGCGGCGGAGTCGATGCCACGGTATTCGATCCGCGCGGACTGGCCCTTGCCGGGCTTGTACAGCGGGACGCGGACCAGGGCGGAGCGGTTGTTGTGGCCCCAGCTCAGGTAGCTCGGCGCCTCTCCCCCGCCCCAGAGCCGCTTGTAGGAGTTGACGAACTGGTTGGTCACGGCCGTGAATTCGGGGGCGTGCTTGAGGATGCCGGCGATGAACTGGCGCGCCGTCTCGGAAAGCTGGAACTCGGAACCGGCCTCGTAGAAGGCGTTGGTGTCCCCTTCGAAGAGGGAAAAGTGGGTGTGCATGCCGGAACCCGGGTGGGCGGTGAAGGGCTTGGGCATGAAGGTGGCATAGGTGCCCTGCTGCAGCGCGACTTCCTTGATGACCGTGCGGAACGTCATGATGTTATCCGCGGTCTGCAGGGCGTCGGCGTAGCGCAGGTCGATTTCGTTCTGGCC
>NZ_CAKKMM010001124.1:0-1684 GCF_918698205.1 Microbacterium sp. Bi128
GGGCTGGACTGTATTTGACTCGACTCCGTCGAAGTGGACTGTGTCGAACTGGGACATGGTGAACGGCAGGGAGAAGAGCGTGCGGGCTGCTGCAATGTTTTCCAGCAGCAAGTCCTTGTAGGGGCGGGCGTTGCCCTCGGAGAAGTAGTCGGCGCTGGTTTTCCTGGCGACGTTTCCGAGGAGGACCACGGCCATGCGGACTACGGGATGATCGGCAGGTACGCCTTCCCTGGCCGCGAGCAGCCGGGCAAAGTCGGCCTCGCGTTCCTCGGTGGCGCCGATGATCTTCAGCATCAGCTGGGGCTCCTTCTTGATCACCCCGATCAGCTGGCGGGTCTCTTCCTCGGAGCCGCTCATCCGCTCGGACAGATCAAGGGACAGGCGCACGAGGTCGGCGAGGAGTGAAGCCGAGATTTCCCCGGCGGGCGAACCCGCGCCGCCCGCCATGAACCGGGCCACCACCTCTTCCGGAAAGTCGTCGTCGACGTGGCCCAGGATCGCATCTTCCTTGGCAGGGAAGTAGTTGAAGAAGGTCCGGCGGGAGATGCCCGCGCGCTCGCAGACTTCCTCCACGGTGTAGCCGCTGAGGCCGCGTTCGGCGGTCAGGGAACGCGCGACGGCGGTAATCGCCGCCCGTGTTGCGGCCCGCTTGCGCTCGCGGAGGCCGCCCGAAATAATTGCACTGTTTCCCATGAAGTGTATTTTTGCACTAAATTATAAATAGTGCAAAAGAAACTTTGGGCTGTTTGGGTTGTTTGGGCTGTTGCCGGCAATAATGTCGCTGCCCGGCCGTAGCCTGCTCCTGTCCAGCCATACCGCTGGCAACAGGTGGCCCGCGACGAGGCAGAAGCGCCGTCGGGGCCGGAAATGGGGAAGCATGACAGATTCAGCCCTGACGCACGTGTACGTCCTCCTGGACCGTTCCGGGTCGATGAGCGCCATCGCCGATGACACTGTGGGCGGGTTTGCGGCGTTCATCCGCGAACAGCGGGCAGTGGCGGGCCGGTGCCGGCTGTCGCTGGCGCAGTTCGATGACACCTACGAGCGCGTCTACGCCTCGGTGGACATCCAGGACGTGCCGGCCCTGGACCTGCAGCCGCGGGGCAGCACCGCCCTGCACGACGCCATGGTCCGGCTGATCGGCGAAGCGGGTGCGGAACTGGCGGCCCTTCCGGAGGACAAGCGCCCCGGCACTGTGCTGGTGGCCGTGCTGACGGACGGCCACGAGAACTCCTCGCGCGAGGCCACGGGCGAGCTGGTCAAGGCCCTGGTCCAGCGGCAGCAGAGCCAGTGGGGCTGGCAGTTCACGTATTTGGGCGCCAACCAGGACGCCGTATTGACCGCCGGCGGCCTCGGCATCCGCGCCGAAGACGCCCTGACCTACGCCGCCGGGAACGTCGATGCTGCCTTCTCCGTCCAGTCCGCCAAGACGCGGCGGTTGCGGGAGGCACGGATCGGCGGTGCCAGCATGGCGGATGCCGCGGCCGCGGCGGCGTACACGGCGCAGGAGCGGGAAGCCGCCGGCGGGGAACCGCCCCGGGTCTAAGTTCTGACCTGCGGTGCAGACATGCCGACGGCCGGCACCCTTCCAGGAAGGATGCCGGCCGGCGGGGGTTGTACTCTTCGGGGGCGGCGCCGCCCGGAGCCGTTAGGCCTTGTGCGGCGGGCGCGTCATGGACATGAC
>NZ_CAKKMM010001125.1:0-1682 GCF_918698205.1 Microbacterium sp. Bi128
GTGTCCAGCCCATCGGGCAGGGACCGGATCATGTCTTCGAGCCGGGCACGGCGCAGCGCATCCCACATCTGCTCTTCGGTGGCCTCCGGCCGGGCCAGGCGCAGGTTGGAGGCGATGCTCTCGTGGAACAGGTGACCGTCCTGCGTCACCATGCCGAGGGTTGCGCGCATCGAGTCGAACGTGAGGTCACGGACGTCCACGCCCGCGCCGGGCGTCGTGCCGCCGAATCGGATGGCGCCGGAGTCGACGTCGTACAGGCGCGACAGGAGCTGCGCAATGGTGGACTTGCCCGCCCCGGAGGAGCCGACGAGGGCCACCGTCTGGCCCGGCTCCACCCGGAAGCTGATGCCGTGCAGCACTTCCTCGCCGCCGCGGGTGTCCAGGGTCAGCACGTCCTCCAGGGAGGCCAGCGAGACTTTGTCCGCCGAGGGGTAGGCGAAGCGGACGTTGTCGAACTCCACCGAGAGCGGACCTGGCGGGGAGGCCACCGCGTCCGGCTTCTGCTGGATGAGCGGCTTGAGGTCCAGGATCTCGAAGACGCGTTCGAAGCTGACCAGGGCGCTCATGATCTCGACCCGTGCGTTCGAAAGTGCCGTGAGCGGCGCGTACAGGCGGGTGAGCAGCAGTGCCAGCACGACGACGTCGCCCGCGTTCAACTGCCCGGCGAGCGCGAGCCAGCCGCCCAGGCCGTAGACCAGTGCCAGGGCCAAGGCCGAGACCAGTGTCAGCGCCGTGACGAAGGTGAACTGCAGCATGGCGGTGCGGACGCCGATGTCCCGGACGCGGCCGGCCCGGAGGGCGAACTCGCGGGATTCCTCGTCGGGGCGGCCGAAGAGCTTGACCAGCGTGGCGCCGGGCGCGGAGAAGCGCTCGGTCATCTGGGTGCCCATGGTGGCGTTGTGTTCGGCGGCTTCGCGCCGCAGATCGGCCAGCTTGGAGCCCATCCGGCGGGCCGGGATCAGGAAGATCGGCAGCAGGATCATGGCGAGCACGGTCACAAGCCACGATTTGTTCAGCATCACCGCGAGGGTCAGCGCCAGGGCCACGACGTTGCTGACCACGCCGGAGAGCGTGCCGGCGAATGCTGACTGCGCGCCAATGACATCGTTGTTCAGCCGGCTGACCAGGGCCCCGGTCCGGGTCCTGGTGAAGAACGCGATCGGCATCTTTTGGACGTGGTCGAAGACCTTCGTGCGCAGGTCCACGATCACGCCTTCACCGATGGTGGAGGACATCCAGCGCGTCACGAGGCCGATTCCAGCTTCGGCAACCGCCACGACAGCGATCAGGACGGCGAGCCGGATCACCGTTCCGGCATCCGCGTGGGCGATGATCGCGTCAACCACCTGCCCGGCGAGGACCGGGGTGGCGACCGCCAGGAAGGCCATCACGATGGACAGCAGCACGAAGGCGATCAGTTTGCCGCGGTGGGGGCGGGCAAAACTGAAGACGCGCTTCAGGGTCTCCTTCGAGAACGGCTTGGACCCGCTCGAGGCCCGGGTGATGTTGTAGAGGGAGCTCCAGGCGACCCGGTCCATGCTCATTTGGTGTTGCCTTTCGGGGCATCGGCGTGCAGTTCGGTGACGACGCCGTTCTCGACGTTCCAGCGCACGTCCAGGCGGACGTTTTCCAGCAGCCGGCGGGCGTGGGTGACCAGCAGCAGCGCGCCGTCATAGCTGTCG
>NZ_CAKKMM010001126.1:0-1681 GCF_918698205.1 Microbacterium sp. Bi128
GGACATAGCCCCAAATAACCCACTCCTTCCCGCCAAGAATGGGCATGCCCCACACTGCCCACTCCCGCGACTGGACATGCCCCGCAGCCCGCCCGAGGGCTGGACATAGCCCCACCGCGCCCACTCCTGCAGCCCGCAGCTGCCGCGAAAAATGGGCATGTCCCGCCGAGGATTAAGGGCCAAACCGGGCCAATTCGGGGCACACCCAATCGTCAGGTAAACTTGCTGACGGCCCCTCATGTGGCGTCATCCTGTTGAACTCCCCCAGGACCGGAAGGTAGCAAGGGTAAACGGGCTCTGGCGGGTGCATGAGGGGTCTTTTATGTCTGTGCCGATTGGTAGGGTTTATCTGTGACTGTTACTACCGCCCTCTACCGTCGATACCGCCCCGATTCGTTCGCGGACGTTATCGGGCAGGAGCACGTCACCGAGCCTCTCATGACGGCCCTGCGCAAGAACCGCGTCAACCACGCCTATCTCTTTTCGGGCCCCCGCGGCTGTGGCAAAACCACCTCCGCCCGCATCCTGGCCCGCTGCCTGAACTGCGCCGAGGGCCCCACGGACACTCCCTGCGGCAAGTGCCCCAGCTGCGTGGAACTCGCCCGCGGCGGCTCCGGCTCCCTGGACGTCATCGAGATCGACGCCGCCAGCCACGGCGGTGTGGACGACGCCCGCGACCTCCGGGAACGGGCCACCTACGCCCCCGTCCGGGACCGCTACAAGATCTTCATCATCGACGAAGCCCACATGGTCACGTCGGCCGGGTTCAACGCCCTGCTCAAGATCGTCGAAGAACCGCCGGAACACATCAAGTTCATCTTCGCCACCACGGAGCCGGACAAGGTCATCGGCACCATCCGTTCCCGCACGCACCACTACCCTTTCCGCTTGGTGCCGCCGGAGCCTCTCATGGCGTATCTGGAGCTGCTCTGCACCCAGGAGAACGTCCCCGTGGCACCCGGGGTGCTCTCGCTCGTCATCCGCGCGGGCGGCGGTTCGGTCCGCGACTCCCTCTCCGTGCTCGACCAGCTCATGGCCGGCGCCGGACCAAACGGACTGGACTACGAACTCGCGGTCGCCCTCCTGGGCTACACGCACGCCTCCCTGCTCGATGACGTCGTCGAAGCCGTCGCGGCGTCGGATGCCGCCACGGTGTTCCGCGCTGTGGACCGCGTCATCCAGACCGGGCACGATCCCCGGCGCTTCGTCGAGGACCTGCTGGAACGCTTCCGCGACCTCATCATCGTCCAGGCCATGCCCGAAAGCGCCCAGTCCATCCTCCGCGGCATGCCGGCGGACCAGATCGCCCGGCTACAGAACCAGGCGCACAACCTCGGGGCGGCCGAGCTCTCCCGCGCCGCTGACGTGACCAATACCGCGCTCACGGACATGACCGGGGCCACCTCTCCGCGCCTGCACCTGGAACTGCTGTGCGCCCGCATCCTGCTGCCCAGCTCCGAGCAGACCGAGCGCGGCATTGCGGCCCGGATCGACCGCGTCGAGCGGCGGTTGAACTACGCCGGGAACGACGTCGGGGCTCCCCTCGCCAGCGCCCCCGCACCTGCCACCGTTCCCCCTGCACGCACGGAGCAGGCAGCCGCGCCACAGTTGCCGGCAGCGCACGTGCCCGCCGCACCTTCGCACGCCACGCCGGCTGCCACGACCACCACCCCCTCCGCCC
>NZ_CAKKMM010001127.1:0-1681 GCF_918698205.1 Microbacterium sp. Bi128
GGTGGAGGTTCCCATGATGGCCACCAGCTGCCCGGGCTCAACTGCCTTCGCTGCGGGCGCCGTGACGTGGGCGTCCACGTTGCCCACTGCGACGGCGATGCCTTCCGGCAGTCCGGTCCAGGCGGCGGCCTCGGCCGTCAGATAGCCGGCCGCATCGCCGAGCCGGCCGATGGTGTGCGCCAGCTTGGCGCTGACAAAATCCTTGAAGTCCGGGTTCAGGGCGGACAGGAATTCCTTGGACGGGTAGCGGCCGTCCTGGTAGATCCCTTTGTAGCCGGCCGTGCAGGCGTTGCGGACGTAGTTGCCGCACAGCTGCCAGACGATCCAGTCAGCCGCTTCCACCCAGCGGTCCATCGCGGCGTAGCTTTCCGGGTCCTCCTCCAGCAACTGCAGGCCCTTGGCGAACTCCCATTCGGAGGAGATGAGTCCGCCGTAGCGCGGCAGCCAGTTTTCGCCGAGTTCCGAGGCCAGGGCGTTGCTGCGGTCCGCCTGCGGCTGGGCGTCATGGTGGCGCCACAGCTTCACGTAGGCGTGCGGGCGGTTGGCGAATCCGGGAAGCTCGTTCAGCGGTGTGCCGTCGCCCTTGACGGGGACCATGGTGCAGGCCGTGAAGTCGGTGGCGATGCCCACCACGGCGGCTGGGTCGATCCCGGCGTCGGCGACGGCCGCCGGCACAGCCCGGCGGAGCACGTCGCGGTAGTCGTTGGGCACCTGCAGGGCCCATTCGCCCGGAAGCCGGATGCCGGCGACGCCAGCCGTGTCCTCGCCGGTGACCACGGCATGCGGGTATTCAAATACCCCGCTGCCCAGTTCCTTGCCGTCCCGGACCCGGACGACGACGGCCCGCCCGGAAAGCGTGCCGTAGTCCACGCCTATGACAAAGTTTTCGGTTCCGTCCACTGAGAAGTCCATCAAATCCTCCAATAGGTTCCGCAACATTGCGAACCCCCTTATTGTTAGCGCTAACAAACTTGCTGTCAAGAAGCCTGGCACGTATTGCCGGAACGGAGGACTTCGGCCCTTAGGAGAGACGGGGGCGGGGTGCGGTGCTGGCGCGCACCACGAGAGCAGGTTTGACCACCAGGGCGCCGCTGGCGGCATCGCCCTCGACCTGGGCGCGTATCAGGTCCACGCAGCGCTTTCCGAGTTCCTCGAAGTCCTGTCGCACGGTGGTCAGCGGCGGCATGAAGTAGGCGGATTCGGGCTGGTCGTCAAAGCCAACCACGGAGACGTCTTCCGGAACCCGGATACCCTTCTCGCCGAACGCCCGCAGCAGTCCGAGCGCCATCTGGTCGTTGCTGACGAACACCGCGGTGGCGCTGCGCTGTTCTGCCAGCTGCTGCCCGATCCGGTACCCGCTGTCCGCACTCCAGTCCCCCTCGACCAGAAGTTCGTCGGAGAGGCCGGCTTCCGCCAACTCCTCGCGCCACCCGTCAACCCGGGCTTTGCCGTCCACCCAGTCGAGCGGTCCGGAGACATGGCCGATCCGCTCGTGGCCAAGGCTGATCAGATGGGCGACGGCCAGCCGCGCACCGAGCTTCTGGTCGACCATCGCGCCGCTCAACCGCCCTTCTCCGGCTCCGCCGACGACGATTACCGGGAGATCCAGGTTCAGGTCCTCGAGCACCTGAAGTGTCCCGTCGTGCGGCACGATCACAATCAATCCGTCCGCGCCCTGGTC